>NZ_CAWPRX010000064.1:0-106992 GCF_963890365.1 Tychonema sp. LEGE 07196
CTCTCCCCCTCAATCACCACAGACAATTGGGATGCACAACAGCTTAGCTAGAGCTTGCAACTCAAGTATCTTGATTAATGCAAAACAGAGAAGCTCTCCTTTGTTTGTCTTGGTGCGGGCTGGTTTTAATGTGCCCGACAGTTTAATCACCTTCTGTTTCCGCATCTAGGAAAAGTTCTGACTCCGATATCGATTCAAACACCGGACAGTAACCGTCGGGAGTAACTTTAAAGCCAAACAAAGGACTGGACTGGTTCCAACAGCGCTGGCCGCGGTAGTGCTGGCAATTGCCGCAGCATTCGAGGTTGGTGGCAACGGGGCTGCCTTGAAAAAGCAGTTCCCGCTGGGAAATGCCGCGCAGTACAAGTTCTTCGCCTTGCCAGCGGGCTTCTACTAAACCGGTATCGGCAAAGTTTGCCCACCGAGGATCGGCTGTTATCGGACTCGGCAAGCTAATTGCTACCTCTGTGCCTAATTCGCTGAGTTCTCCTTCATAGTTAGTTTCGGGGATCGCGGGCTGCAAAAACATTTCCCCGATCGGCAATTCAACGATCGTACCCGTCGCCGGAGTGTGCAACTGATAGCGGTTGCGGAGCTCGTCTAAGTTAGCCAAATCAGCCAAATAGGCGGGGGAACCATGCACAAAAATTACGTGCTGGGGACGCAAGTTGTGGATGAGTTGGGTAGTCCCCGGGCCGTCGCAGTGTTCGGCTAGCAAATAAGTTTCCAGGCTTCTGACTCCTGATTCGGCCGAGTTGGGCAGCCAGTCCCGGAGCGGATATCCGGGTTTTTGAGGTGCGAGCAAAATCCAAGGATTTGTCCGATCGGCAACATACAAATTCAAATGGGCAATGCGGTCAGTAATCACAATACAAGGTGTAGAACCCAATCCGGCGCGCCCTTCGGCCGACAGTCGGCGGACGCGGGGTTTCACCCTTTCGTCCCAAAACAAAGGTTGGTGCAGGGCAAAATTTTGGACAGCCGTGGGAAATTGGGGCAGCAGTTCCAGATAAGTGTCGCAGCCGTCGGCGACGGTGCCGTCTACCCAAATATCCAAGTCGCGGCCTGTGAAATAGTGGTGGCTGCGGAGCAGCATCAGCAGTTCTTGGCCCAAACCGATCGCCGGTGAGGGCAGGAGTACCGAGTACCCGTCGCCGATCGCCCGGTGGATGCGATCGGCTAATTGATTTTCCAGTTGTCGGCGGTGAGGGTGACGCGCCGTGCCGTAACTGCCTTCCAAAATTAACACGTCCGGCTTCATGCCTCGGAGTTCTCCCAGCGGCAAACCTTCCACCAAACGAGAATTGGACAGGAAAAAGTCGCCCGTGTAAACGAGGGTGTAGGTGCGGTGGGGGGCTGTATAGGTCAGCAGTACAGTGGCCGCTCCGGGCAAATGGCCCGACGGGAACAACTGCACGGTCAGCCCAGGCCGCAGTTCGATCGACGACTGCCAGGGCAGTCCCTGACAGAAACGGGACTCCGGCTGCTGAGATTGTTCCGGCCAGTTGAGCGGTAGCAGTCGCGCTGTGACTTCGCTGGCGTAAATTGGCAAGTGCGGGAAAGACTGGTGAAGTGCTAGCAAACCTCTGGCGTGGTCGGAGTGGGCGTGGGTGCACACCACAAAATCGGCTGGGAGCGATCGATCTAGTTTCGCTGACAGGGGCGAGACATCCTCGACACCGCAGTCAAGTAAAATGCGGTGCGGCCCCATGCGGACTAGCAAACAGACGCCTTCCTGTGCGTGGCCTGCGCCGTAAGGTAAACAATCGAGATCCATCACTGGGTTTAGTCCCCTGTTTTGCGCGCAATTTGCAGTATCGCGAGATCTAAAATATGGGCTGCGACTGCATTTATTTCGATCGAGTTCAGTTACCGACGCGCGATTGATCGGCTTTGACAAACTAAAAGACTTTGTTGCCGCCACGGCTCCCGACAAACAAAACGGTCGCTCCTGCGTTGTCGGCGAAGATCCTAGAGTTTAATCTGGGCTCGAAGGCTCTGGCTCCTGTGCAAGGAAAGTAATAGAACTTTAAGAGTTGATGCAGCGCCAAGAAAGCGATTTTCCGAAGGCAGCGACCCTTGGGCCTTGACCCTTCTACAAACTTAATGCTACTGGTTCCGCGAGCGAAAGTTACATTTTATTGCACCTTGTAATAGCAGCGAACTCGATCTCGTATTCTGAGTTTTAAATCTTTTTTCACAATTTGCGCCTACTAAAAGCGAATCTTTTTTATGAGAAGATTTTAATTCAGCAGCCCAAAGATGTTGACAAAACTTTACAATTCTTCATCTCTAGGGTTTTGAGGGCGGTGTATAGTCCAATAAGAAAAACTTGGAGAACCAGATTCGCGCTAGCTAACTGCTGCTGTCAGGGCAGAGAGGGAGTTTATGAGTTCGATCGGTTTCTTTGTAAAAGTTTTGATACATTTTTCTCAGCAAACCTTGTGGCTATCCAGGAGAGAGTTTAAATGACTTTTGGACCTGCATCTCAATTGGGCGTCGCCCTATTTGAAGACACAGACCCTGTTCAGTTGTGGCCCGGACGCTCGGATGAGGAAGCCGCCACCGTAATTCAAGCAGTGTACCGACAAGTTTTGGGCAATGCTTACGTAATGGAGAGCGAACGGCTTTCTGTTCCCGAATCGCAGTTCAAACGCGGCGAAATCAGCGTCCGCGAGTTCGTGCGCCAAGTTGCGAAATCGGAACTTTACCGATCGCGCTTTTTTGACGTTTGTCCGCGCTACCGCTATACGGAGCTGACTTTTAAGCACCTGTTAGGTAGAGCGCCAGAGGGCTACGAAGAAACGAAGCATCACAGCAATATCCTCGATGCAAGCGGCTTTGAAGCTGATATCGATTCCTACATCGACAGCGACGAATACCAAAATGCTTACGGGGAAGACACAGTACCGTATTACCGCGGCTACAAAACCCAAACGGGCAAGAACATGGTTGGTTTTACCTATATGTTCCAACTGCTGCGCGGTGCTTCCAGCAGCGACCTGAAGGGCAGTTTGGCTGGCAACAGTCCCAAACTGTACAAGCACGTGATTCAGGAAACGCCCCTAGCTGTAATCCCTCCTTCGGGCGGTTCCGACGGCTGGGCGTTCCAAGACTCGCCCGTCGGCGCTCGGACTCGTCACGGAGCTGGGGCTGGCGAGGAAGGCAAAGTTTACCGGATCGAAGTTACGGCTTATCGATCGAATGTGGTCAACCGCGTCTCGAAATTCCGCCGCAGCAACCAAGTCTATCTGGTGCCTTTTGACAAATTATCGCAAGAGTACCAGCGGATTCACCAAATGGGCGGCGTGATTGCCAGCATCACACCGGTGAGCTAAGCAATACCATTTTCGATTGTGGCACGGGGGATTTTCGATTGCGGAATCACTCATGAGCTAAGAGTTTGGAACTAGCTTGCAGTTTCATGCTTTTTGGGAAATGGTATAACGGCAAAATGTCTGCGTAAGGTACGCAGTGCGTACCCTACAGAGGTAAGGTACGCGCTGCGTACCCTGGATTTATTGCCAATAGAATCTACTAAGAAATTAGATTCAGTAGAAAGGCTGATTTTGAAAGGTTTTTATCAACGGAATAGGGAAGGGGAAAAATAACAATGGTCAGTACAGCACCAGCAGTAAAATTCGGAATTGAGGCTTTTTCGGGCGCACCAGTTGAACTGTGGCCGACGAGCGGTTTGGAAGAGTTGCAAGTCGCGATCCGAGCAGCCTACCGGCAGGTTTTGGGCAACGCTTATGTGATGGAGAGCGAGCGTTTGACGAGTGCAGAATCTCAGTTGTGCGATGGTAGCATTTCGGTGCGCGACTTCGTGCGGGCGATCGCCAAATCAGAAATGTACCGCGCCCGTTTTTTTGAAACAGCTTCTCCTTACCGATTTGTCGAGCTCAATTTCAAACATTTGTTAGGTCGAGCACCTCAAGACCAAGCGGAGATTTCCGAGCACGTTCGCCTGTACAACGAGCAGGGTTACGAAGCAGAAATTGATTCTTATCTTGACTCTCAAGAGTATCAACAAAACTTCGGCGAAAATACCGTACCTTTCTACCGCGCTGCTGTCAGCCAAGTCGGTCAAAAACAAGTCGGCTACAACCGGATGTTTGCTCTGTTCCGCGGCCCAGCAGAAACAGACACAAATAAGGACTCTCAGCTAACTTATGCTGTGGCAACTAACAGCACCAGCAAGATTGTACCTCCGATGTCTGGAGGCCGTAGCGGTTATGCCGACGCGACTGAAAAAATGTTTAAGATTGTGGTGCAAGGTGCTAAGTACAACCAACCACGCCGTCGCAGCACTGTGGAATATATTGTTCCCGGTAACAGAATGACACCGCAAATTCAGCGGATTAATCGCACGAGCGGCAGAATTGTCAGCATCACTGAAATTGGGTAATTGGTAATGAATAATTGGTAATTGCGAAGGGTAAAGAAAAAGGATGAATCATGAATTCAAACTTGATAAATTAAAAATGAAAAAGAGTAATTACCCGTCGAAGCGCGCAACTTTTGATTAGTTGCAAGTTACCAATTACCAGTTATGTCGTTGCCGCTCCATCGCAATCAAAACGGTTCGATCGCTCGGAATGCAAGTTTTCAAGATCGGACGACTGGCATTGCGAACGGTCGAACTAATTACAACTAGCAAAGCAATTGAAAATTAGGAGAAAATCAAATGTCTTTATGGGCTGTGGAATCGACACCGGTGGAACTGCGAGCAAATGCTACAGAAGATGATTTGCAAACAGTGATTCGGGCTGTTTACAAACAAGTCTTGGGTAACGCACACTTGATGGAGTGCGATCGACTAACGAGTGCAGAATCGCTGTTGCGAAATGGCGATATCACCGTTAAGGGTTTTGTGAACTTGGTCGCAAAATCGGATTTGTACCGATCGCTATTTTTTGAATCGAGTTCCCCCTATCGGTTTATCGAACTCAATTATAAGCATTTGTTGGGCCGCGCACCAGCAGATCAATCGGAAATTTCCGAACACGTTATCACTTATAACGAGCAAGGATACGACGCTGAAATAGACTCTTATCTCGATAGCAACGAGTACAATTCAAGTTTTGGCGAAAATACTGTTCCCTATGCCCGCAGCACTCGCAGCCAAGTTGGCAAGAAAAATGTTGGTTTCAATCGGATGTTTGCTTTGTACCGCGGCGATGCTACCAGCGATGCCAGCAATCAGGCAAAATTGATTACCGATGTAGCTGCTAATCTCGGCACAAAAATCAAAGCTCCTGCTAGCGGTTTTGGTGCTTACAGCAATACTGGCAAGCGTTTTCGGATCTCGGCTGTCAAGGGTAGCGGCTCTCGGAGAAGGGTGAGCAATGTAACTTATGAAGTGGGTTACAGCCAGTTGTCTGAGAACATTCAGTACATCAATAAAAGTGGGGGCAAAATCCTCAGCATTACTGAGGTTGCTTAGAGGGATAGTTGGTCAGTAGTTATTGGTTATTGGTTGTTGGTTGTTGGTTGTTGGTTGTTGGTTGTTGGTTGTTGGTTGTGTTCAATAACTCATAGCTAATTACTGATAACCGATTACAAATAACCAACAACCAATAACTAATTTAAAATTACTAAGCTGTCGGACATTTAAATTGTATGTTTAGGGCGGGCTCTCGTGCCCAACCCCTACTCCCCACAATAGTTTTATTGTTTTTTGACATACAGTTTAAATGTAGAACAGCTTAATTACCAATTACAAATTACTAATTACTAATTAGCAGATGCAGTTAAGTGAATTTATCGATCGTTCAATTGGCAAATGGCGCTCGCAGCGCAGCGCTCACCATTTAGCATTCAGTCACTTTGAGGAAGTTCGTTCTAGAATTGACATTGTAGCGCTGAATGCCGACGATGCAGAAGTAGTTGAGCTTTGTCGATCGTACAATATCGATCCTGCTACTGCTGCTCATCCTTTTCGGATGAGTTGGGAGGGCGAGTCGGATTGGGACGAAAAAGAGGTACTAGAAGGCAGTTGCGTGCTCGTACCGGTACCAAATCCCGAAAATCCGTCCGAGGGGAAACTGCTGCGCGATCGCGGGTATGCTGAGACAGTGCCTGCTGTCGGCCGCTACCAGTTGACAGAAGACGGAACTTTTATTTTAATTACAGAGTACGATCGAGCCGCTGCCGAAGAGCGCATCTGGTTCGGCACTCCCAATTTGCGCTTCCGCGTCTCCCTAATCAAAACAAGCGACGGCGCAGGCGTTACCACCGCTTCTTTTTCATCAGAAATCCGCTGTTTGTCCGCTAATTAGTCATTAGTCATCAGTCATTAGTCATTAGTCATTAGTCATTAGTCATCAGTCATCAGTCATTAGTCAGTAGTTGTTGGGAGTTGGTTATTAGTTATTAGTTATTGGTTATTGGTTATTGGTTAAGCTGTTGCGGCATTTAAATTGAATGTCAAAAAAAATCCCCTTCTTGTGGGGTGGGCATCCTGCCCGCCCTGAACATACAATTTAAATGTCCGACAGCTTATTGGTTACTTGCTACGAATTCCCAATCCCTCCGCAACGCTAGAGCCCAATTCTCAATTCCCAATAACAACTAACAAATAACAAATAACAACTAACAGCTAACAGCTAACAGTCAACAATTCCCAATTCCCAATTCCCAATTCCCAATTCCCCAATGACAAGTGAACTTATCGCCCTAGCTAACTTGATGGCCGGGCATTTCAGCAACCAAAAGCAATCAATTGCAAATCCGCAAAATTACGCTCACATTCGGGTTTTGTTTCGGCCTTTACCCTTTGAGTTTTTTGGCGGCATTGGTTTTTATTCCGAACAAGTTTATGACTACGATGTGTGGAATCCTTACCGTCAAGGCATTCACCGACTTGTCGAACAAGAAAATCAAATTTATATAGAAAATTACGGCCTAAAAGATGGTATGCTTTATGCAGGTGCAGGACGAGAATTAGATATTCTGAGGACGATTGCGCCGGATAGTATTGAACGCCGCTATCACTGTTCGATGGTATTTAAGAGAGATGGCGAAATGTTTCGAGGAAGTGTGGAGCCAGGGCAGAAGTGTTTGATTAATCGCAAGGGATGCGAGACTTATTTAGTCAGTGATGTGGAATTGACAGAGCATACTTGGACAAGTTTAGACCGAGGGATGGATGTTAATACTGGCGAGCAAATTTGGGGTTCGACTGAAGGGCCTTTGCTGTTTGATAAAGTCGAAAGTTTTGCCAGTGAAGTGCCTGCAGTCTCCTTAGTAATATGAGGAAATTTGAATGTTTAAAATATTATGCTACCGCCCTTAGCTAGAAAAAAGATGGAGTGCTGGATTCGGAGCCGGCATCTGATTTGTTCGGGAAATTTTTTTATATTTGAAACTCTAGAATATCCTACTATTGAAAGTTTTGGGGAGTGCATTGAGAGTTTGGGCGGAACTTTTATTTGCGTTCATCCGATTAATAAGGTTTGGATTGGCAATCACCGAAAAGTTATTCTATATCAAGCTAAGGCGAGTTTGCACGCTCCTCAGCACGAACTCAAGCAATACTGGATTAAATACGGTAGTTTTTATACTAAATTTGATGAACGCTGTTAAATAAAAATCGGCGGTTGCAATTGGATAATTTTTGGGCTTGTTTTCTCAAATATGATGTAATATCAAATCCGGTAGCATCGTCCTGTATTCATATCTCTATTCTCTCTCTCTGTGTCCTCTGTGTTCTCTGCGGTTAAATCATTCCGATGCAACCGGAAACGATATAAGGTGCGTCGCCCTGAGATTGTTAATTGGATGTACGGATTTTTGAGGGCGACGCACCTTACAAATACTACAAATCTTTGAATATGTAAGAATTATTCAGTCGGACAAGATGCGACTGCTGATTAATGAGTGATGAGTTGTTGCTGTTGTTGAATGATTTGCTGCAAATCTGCTGGTGCGACGCAGCGGCGTTCTGAACTGTAAGTCATAAGATTGATGCCGTTCATCATGCGTACTGTGCTGACGCGGACGCGAAAATCGTCGGTGATAAACCAGCAGCGTTCTTGACCTTGATTTTTTTCATATTCGGTGTCGATTGTCAATACTCCATCGGTTGCAAAATTGTATCTCCCGATAACTGGGATTCCTTCTACATAGCCTTGGTTGCGGAGAAATTTTCCTGATTGGGGATTGTTTTGATCGGGAATATCTACTAGAATGGCTGCGTAATTTGGGTTGGGTTCTTTGTCTTTGGCATCGAGGGTTGTCTGCCACATGAATATAGCTCCACCGACGGCTAGTGCTGGATTTACTGCTTGGTTTTCGCAAATTTCTTGAATTTTGGGGTGGTCTTTTTCCATGATTTGAATGATGAGATTTGATTCGCCTGACTCGTCTGCGGCTGCGTCGAAGTGATGGACTGAACGCTGCGAAAACCAGGTTCCTTCGCTTTTGCGAAAGAAGTCCATCATTGTCATTGGCGGTTTGATTTTCATGGTGTTTGTGACCTCGGCTGATTTTTTGGCAATGCGGTTTTCTCGATTTTACTAAATTTGAGAATGTTTGATTGTAAAGTTTAGTAATTCCAGCAGCCAAAAAGAAGATAACTGCTGGCTTGTGCTGATAACCGACATTCGGTAAATGATTCGCAATTGAAAATTAAAAATCAAAAATCGAAAATGGCGGGAGGGATGTCGGGAGGGGTTCTGGTCAAGGTATAATCAGTTGGATTGAGGTATTTTTTTTTAAAGAAATGGTTAATTTAACGATCGATCGCACAAATTTTGATTCGGAGAGTTTACTGGCTGCTGTGAAGTCGGGACAGAGTTTGGCGGGGGTTGATTTGAGCGGGGTTGATTTGTACGATCGCGATTTGAGCGGTGCTAAGCTTAACGGTGCTAACCTCGCGGGTGCTAGTTTGATTGGTGTTAACCTGTGCGGTGCAGATTTGAGCGGTGCTAATCTGGTTGAGGCGGATTTGCGGGGTGCTAATTTGCAGGGGGCGATTTTGCAGTCGGCTGCTTTGCAAAACAGTTGTTTGTGCAGGGCTTCTTTGCAGAATGCTAATCTGAGCGAGGCTGATTTGAGCGGCTCGAAATTGCAAGTTGCTATCTACGATTCGCTGACAGTTTGGCCGTCGGGTTTTAGATTCAAAAATTGCGGCGCTGTGGGGCCTGGAGCTATTTTGACTGGGGCTTTTTTAAATACAGCTAATTTGCGGTTTGTGGATTTGAGGGGTGCTAATTTGTTGGGCGCTTATTTAAGCGGGGCTGATTTGACTGGTGCTAATCTGCAAGGTGCGGGTTTGAGCGGCGCTAATTTGCGGAGGGCTTTTTTGACTGGTGCTTGCTTGCGGGATGCGCGGTTAAATGGTGCGGAATTGCAGGGTGTTGATTTTCGAGCTGCTGATTTGACTAATGCTAGTTTCGATCATGTTACTAGCATTGAAGGTGCGGATTTTACTGGGGTTCGCGGACTTGACGAAGGGGTGAGGGCGATGCTTTGTCACCGGAGTTCGGCCCAGTTGGATAGTTGGAATTCTTTGACTAGAACTACTACTCGCGAAAGTTTGAATTGCGAGGGTGTTTGATTGTTTGATATTTTTTTGAGAATAGTAGCCGATCGCAATTAACGCTGAAATCAGGATCGATCGCCAAAACTCGGTTTTCTTAATAAAAAATCGGGTTTTTTTGATTTGGCATTAATTGCAAAATTTGGTAGCCCTGGCCGCCAATGACACTCGCCATTAAGATCGTGTTCGACGAGCAATCGCTGTCGGCGACAAAAATTATTTAGACAAAAAACTTGACATCAGCGGGTAATCGAAAGTAAAAATAAATAACAGCAATCATAAATATGAGGCTTTATGTTTGATTCGCGCATCGGCGATCGGCAAGTATGGCATTGATAAGTTGCTATCCCCTACAACAATTTTGGCTAAAATACATCCGGTAAAATACGGAGACTCTATGATTTTTTGGCAATCTAAAATCTAAAATCTAAAATCTAAAATGGCAACAGCTATTCTCGACCTAGAAATCTCCAAACTCCCGCCAGAAATTGCGGTTGAGGAGCGTTACAGCAAAGCCTTGGTTTTAATTAGACTGCACGGAAAGCCGATCGCGAGCGCTCAACTTTCGGTAGTCGGAGGTCGCATTGAGGGCTCTCAATTGCGGGAAACACTGATGGATGCTGCGGGGGATAACCTTTGGAAAAACTGGCTCTACGACACTCTAGAATGGGATGAGCGGGGGCCGATGGAGGCATTGCCGATCGCCACTGTAGCGGTTTGCACGCGCGATCGACCGGAAGATTTGCAGCGCTGTTTGCAAGCGTTCATGCAGCTCCCAGACGACGGTCAGGAATACTTGGTAATTGACAATTGTCCCGCCACGGACGCTACTGAGGAATTGGTCAAAAATTACCCAACAGTCCGCTATGTACGCGAGGACGTACCGGGTTCCAGCGCTGCCCGCAACCGAGCTTTACGCGAAGCTAAACACGAATTCGTAGCATTTACAGATGACGATGCAGTGCCAGATCCGAACTGGCTGCGATCGCTCTTGGGGAATTTTAGCGATCGGCGAGTGATGTGCGTTACGGGGCTAATCATGCCCTTGGAACTGGAAACCGAAGCGCAAGAATGGTTCGAGCGCTACAGCCCCCACGGGCGGGGCTTCGATCGCCGAATTTTTGACGGGGCGCACTGCAACCCGCTGATAGTCTCTCCGGTGGGTGTTTCGGCGAGTATGGCTTTACGCAAAAGCTCGATCGACTTTATTGGATTGTTTGACGAAGTTCTGGGGGCGGGAACCCCAACAGTAGGCGGCGAAGACTGCGAACTGTTTGCGCGGATCTTGCGATCGGGCTACTGCATCGTCTACGAGCCGAGAGCTTTGAGCTGGCACCGCCACCGGCGCACTTGGGAAGAATTGCAAAAAACGCTGCACGGCTACGGCATCGGAGTCTATGCTTTCTGGACGCGGATGTTTGTGGTTGACAAAGAATTCAGCGTGCCTCTGTTAGCTTGGGGATGGCTGCGGTACAAACAAATTCCTGAATTAGTTGCTTCTTTGCGGCAGCAACCGGATGCGATTCCGAAGGATTTGCTGTTAGCTCAACTGCGGGGCTGTGTCAGGGGGCCGATGGCTTATTTTGCTTCTAGGAAGTGGTTGCAAGCTTTTAAGGAAGAAGTCAGTAGTCATTAGTTAGTAGTCATTAGTCATTAGCCGGAGGGAAGAAGTCATTAGTCATTAGTCATTAGTCATTAGCCGGAGGGAAGAAGTCGGAGGGAAGAGTGTTTAAAATTAGCAATTGCCATTTATCTTTATTCATAACACGGAAGTCAAGCATACACGGAAAACAGTTTTTTCCTCTTTCTTCTTTCTGATTCGTTATGAATAACAACCAACAACTAAAACAATCCTTGCAGGAGTCGTAAACTTTTTACCCCACCCCAACCCTCCCCTTGCCAAGGGGAGGGAGTAAGAAATTCAACAATGATTTAGGATTGCTATAACAACTCACAACTCACAACTCACAACTCACAACTCACAACTCACAACTAATTGCCAATTCCCAATTCCCAATTCCCAATATGAATAGAGAAAATCCAACTGTTAGCGTAATTATTCCCAGTCACAATCGCAGTTTTTCGCTGCGGCGGGCTCTGGATGCTTTGCACTCGCAGACTTATCCGATCGACCTCATGGAAGTTATTGTAGTTGCAGATAGCTGCATTGACGATACTTTGGCAATGCTGCAAGACTACAAAGCTCCGTTTAAATTGCAGGTTGTTGAGGTAAATTGCCGGAGTGCTTCGATCGCTCGCAATACGGGAGCGGCTTCGGCGATCGGGCAGTTGCTGCTGTTTTTGGACGATGATATTGAAGCGCTGCCGCTTTTGGTGGAAAGCCACGTTCGCACTCACCAAGAACGTCCGGGCTGTGCTGTCATGGGCCCTTATCCGCCAAAGTTGCAGGGAGGAACTAGGTTTTTTGATGTGGAAGTGCGGGCTTGGTGGGAGGAAAAGTTTTACCAGATGGGCCGCCCGGATCGCCGTTTTGGATACCAAGATTTGCTCAGCGGCAATCTTTCTCTGGATGCAGAGTTGTTTGCTAGTCTCGATGGCTTTGATTCGGCTTTTGGGAACTGCGGCGGGGAAGATTACGAGTTTGGGGTGCGGTTGCTGAAAGCTGATGTATCTTTTGCGATCGCGGCTGATGCAGTGGGCTATCATTACGAACATGAAACTAACAATCTCGATCGCTCTTTTGGCCGCGCTCGTCAGGAAGGGCGATCGGATGTTTTGATCGGTCAGAGACACCCGGAAATGAGACCGATATTGAAGATAAAATATTACGAAGTTCCTGATTCTTTGGCCGGCAAGATTTTGGTGGCGATCGCGTTTTTCTGGGTGCAAGCTGTGGATTTGCTGGCCCTGGGGCTGAGGAAATCGCTGGATTTGCTTGAAAGCTTGCGGATGCGGGGAACTTGGCGGTGGCTGCGGGGAAACTTGCTGGGTTATTGGTACTTCCGGGGTGTGATGGATGAGTTGAAAAGTCGATCGGGAATTTCGAGTTTTATGCAATCCGGCGCGGCCCGCGCTGATTTGAGCGATCGCGAAATTGAAATTGATTTGCAGCAAGGTTGGGAAGCTGCAGAACGAGCGATCGATGCTGCGCGGCCCGATGGCATTTATCTCCGTTACGGCGAACTGCCGGTCGGTCACGTCACTCCCGAAGTCGGTCGGGAGCGCCTGCGGGGTGTCCACCTGCGTTGGATTCTGGCAAATTCCGTGTCGGAACAGTTGCTAGCTGCGATCGCGGTTAACGGTATGCCCAAAAGTGCCGGAACGGATCTCAAAAACTCTCTAATTACTTTGGAAAATAATAATTATGAGCTAGTAGTTAAATGATTTTTCACTCGTTTTTACTGATGACTAATGACGAATAACCAACAACCAACAACCAACAACCAACAACCAACAACCAACAACCAACAACCCACAACCAATAACCAACAACCCACAACCAACAACCAACAACCAATAACCAACAACCAATAACCAATGACACTATTTTTAGGAGTAATTTATGGCAATAAAACTGGTGGAAATCGAATTTTCCGAACCGATAAATCCAATTAGAGGACTTGATAAATACGAAAAAATTCGGATTTTGGTGCGCTACCGGGGAGTACCTCTAGAATGGGTAGAAATATCTAACGATCCTTGGCTGGCAATTATTCCGGCAGATCGGGTGCGATCGACAATTGTCGCGCAAATCGGCAAAAAATTGACTAAAGCAATTCTGGCAGAGCAGTTGGGGCTACAAACAGAGCCAAATCATCCGCTGCCGCCGATTAGTGTGGTGATCTGCACGCGCGATCGCACGGACTTGCTCAAAGGCGCTCTGGAAGCAATTATGGCGATCGACTATCCCGATCGCGAAATTATCGTGATAGACAACGCTCCTGCCAACACCAGCACCGCTGAATTGGTCGCGCGATTCCCTGTACGCTACGTCAAGGAAGAACGGCCAGGATTGGACTGGGCGCGCAATCGGGGCATCGCTGAAGCGGCCCACGAGATTGTGGCTTTTACTGACGACGACGTGCGGCCTGATGCAGGTTGGCTGCGGGGGATGGCTGCTGGTTTTGCTGACCCGGAAATTATGGCAGTCAGCGGTTTAGTCGCGCCGGCGGAACTGGAAACAGAGGCTCAAATTCAATTTGAATTCGGCTACGGGGGAATGCTGCAAGCTCTCCACCGTTTTAAAGTTGATGGTAGCAAGCTCTCGGTGCGGGAGTTGCTGTGGGCTACGGCTTACGGGGTTGGGGCTAATATGGCTTTTCGACGGCAGGTGTTCGCGGATGTTGGGACTTTTGACCCGGCTTTGGATGTGGGGACTCCGACTCGGGGGGCTGGGGATATTGAGATGTTTCACCGGATTTTGGCGAAGGGATACTCGACTTTTTACGAGCCGAGAGCTTTTGTTTGGCACTTGCACCGACGCAGTGGCGAGGCTTTGAGCAAGCAGTTAAGGGATAACGGGCGCAGTTTTGGGGCTTATTTGCTGACGTGCGATCGCAACCGCACAGTCAGCCGCCTTGCAATTTTGCAGTTGGCGGTGTCTGAGTGGCTCGGCCACTGGATGCTGCGTCGATTGATCCTTCCCCAGCGGTTTCCCCGCAAGTTGGTTGTCAGCGAGTTGCTGGGAGCCCTGCAAAGTCCTTTTACTTACAGGAAAGCGCAGTTGCAAGCTCAACGCTTGGCGGCTCTGGCGGGCCCCCAATTGCAGGAAGTTGAACAACCCGTGATTGCTGGGGGTGTGCAGTGAGAAATCCAGTTAAACTAATGGACGGGCGCAAAATTGCTCATTTTTTCGATTTGCTGTGGGAGTTGGTCAATCGCGATCTGAAATTGCTTTACAAGCGATCGACTCTGGGGATTGCTTGGACTTTGATCAATCCGCTGTTGCAGTTGGCTGTTTTTTCCTTTGTATTTCGATCGGTAATTCCGATGAATATTCCGAAGTTTTCTTCCTTTGCTTTCAGCGGTTTGTTAATCTGGAGTTGGTCTCAAACCGCATTATTTCAAGCAACGGGATTGATTACCAATAATAAAGCGCTAATCAGACAGCCGAATTTCCCCACGGCAATTTTGCCGGTAGTCACGACAATGACGGGGCTAATTCACTTTATGTTAGCTTTGCCGGTGTTAATTCTCTTTCTGGCAATTGATGGCGTTCAGCCTGGTTTAGTGCTGTTGTTGTTGCCGCTGGTGATGCTTATTCAGTTTTTTTTGACAATCAGTTTGGCTTATCCCCTCGCCGCTTTGAATGTCACTTTTCGCGATACTCAGTACACTTTGGGCGTAGTTTTGCAGATGGTTTTTTACCTGACTCCGATTTTCTACGACATCAATAGCGTCCCGAAACAGTTTCAGCCTTTTTATCAGTTAAATCCAATGGTGCCACTGCTGGGAGCTTACCGCGCCATACTGCTAAAAGGTACGCAGCCGGATTGGCTGGCGCTGTTAATTGTTAGTTTGGTTGTGGCTGCTCTTTTGCCGATAGGACTCGGAATTTTTAGAAGGCAAAGCACTACTTTTGTGGAGGAATTGTAAATGCGTCAAGCTATTGTTGTCAAGGGTTTGGGGAAACGTTTCAACCGCTACTCTGCCGATCGACCTTATACGATTATGGCGGCCGCTTTGTCTGGTTGGAAGCAAATGAAACCGCAGGCTAGTTTTTGGGCGCTACGGGATATTAATTTTACTGTTGCTCCGGGGGAAATGCTGGGAATTCTTGGCCATAATGGCGCGGGAAAATCGACGCTGCTGCAACTTGTCGGCGGGATTGGCCGCGCTGAAGAAGGAACCATTGAAATTAATGGCAGAATTGGCGGTTTGTTGGATTTGGGTGCGGGTTTTCACTCGGATTTAACGGGCAGAGAAAATGTGTTTGTGGGTGCGGTGGTAGCCGGTTTGACTCGCCGGGAAACGGCGCGCAGGTTTGATGATATTGTTGCATTTGCCGAATTGCAAAAGTTTATTGATAGCCCGATACGGACTTACAGTACGGGGATGCAAATGCGGCTGGCTTTTTCTGTGGCGGTGCACACCGATCCAGATGTGCTGTTAGTTGATGAACATTTGTCGGTTGGTGATGTGGCTTTTCAAACTAAATGTTTGAACAGAATCACGGAGTTTAAGAATCAAGGATGTGCGATTGTTTTAATTTCTCATAACGCAACGCAAATTGAGAAAATGTGCGATCGGGCTTTGTGGCTGAAAGCAGGTAAAATCGTGGCTTACGGGGAGACGGAAGTGATAGTCGGTCAGTATTTGTCGGAAATGCGATCGGAAAGTCAAAAGCCAGCTCCCATGCGTCTTCCTGAATTTACAAGTAAGGGAGCGCCACAGCGAGTTAATGATAATCGATTCGGTTCTTTGGAAGTAGAAATTACTGAGGTCAAAATGTTTCCTGCTGAGGAAATAAACAGCGGCGATCCTATTACTATAGAAATTAGTTACACGGCTCCTAAATCGATTGACGCTGCTATTTTTGGGGTGACAATCAGTCGGGAAGACGGTCAAATTTGTTTTGAGACTAATACTAATCAAATGGGGCGGTTGATTCCGCTGGCTGCAGGTAAAGGCACAATCCGGCTGCACGCAGACAGGCTGGATTTAGGAAACGGTCAATATTACGTCAATGCAGGGGTTTACGAGAAGAGTTTGGCCTATGCTTACGACTATCACTGGCACCTTTATCCGCTGTACGTGCGATCGGCTGTACAGCAAAAAACCATTCTCTGTCCGCCCTACCACTGGGAATTTGACGGCAAAATGCAGGAGCTGAATTTGCCCGAAACAGCCGATAGAGTTCACAATTTTAATCAAAATAATCCAGAAGATGCCCAGATTTCGACTCAGTTGAAAAATCAGCAATCACCTAATTTTTTAATTATTGGCGCTCAAAAGTGCGGCACAAAAGCTTTGGGCGGTTATCTGGAAAATCACTTGCAAATTATTACAGAAGGTGCTAAAAAAAATCAGTTTTTTGATGGGAATTTTGAGCGGGGCGTTGATTGGTATAGCAAGCAGTTGAATCGCAGCGTAACTGATGAAAAGGTGTTGCTGTGGGAGAGGAATAGTTACTATATTTATCATCCGTTGGTGGCCGAACGAGTTTACAAGTGTTTCCCCGATATTAAGCTGATTGTAATGCTGCGAAACCCGGTAAAACGAGCGTGGATGCACTATCATTCAGAAGTGGCGCTCGGCTGCGAAAAGCTGGATTTTGAAAAGGCGATCGCCTCTGAGGGCGATCGGCTAAAAGGTGAAATTGAAAAAATCCAAGCCGATGAAAGTTATTACAGTTTCAACCACCAACATTATTCCTACTTGTCGCGCGGCATCTATGTAGAACAAATCAAAAATTGGCTCGATTATTTTCCCAGGGAACAGTTACTAATTCTCAAAAGCGAAAATTTTTACGCAAATACAGGCAAAGTTTTTTCCGAAGTGTTAAATTTCTTAAATGTCGGCACCAGCGCAATTAAAGAATATGAGATTAATCATGTCGAAGATTACAGCCAAATGCCTGCGGAAATTGAACAAGAATTAACCAATTATTTCAAACCTTACAATCAGGAACTTTCGGATTTGTTAAAAGAAGATTTTACTTGGAATTAGGAAACAAGTTTTTAACCGCAGAGATCCCAGAGATGAACATCAATCATACCTCTTTCTTCTCTTCCTCAGTGCCCTCTGCGCTCTCTGCGGTTCGTAAAAAAAAATCTAATTCACAAACCCTTTATTAGCTATAAAAATGAAACGGATATTTTTAATAGGCTCTCCGAGAAGCGGTACAACCATCCTTCAAAGTTTATTAGCGGCTCATCCAGAAGTTATCTCTTTTCCTGAATCTAAATTTTTTCACTATTTATTGTACGATCAGTTTGCAGGAAAGTTGCCAAGTAGGATGGAAGCTTTTTTTAGGGATGAGATTAAGCGTCCTGAACTTTTAAAAGGTTTTGATGACAGTCAAACCGTGGAAACTAAAACTCGTTGGTTTGTCGGAGTTTTGGATGGTTTGGCTGCGGAACAAAACAAAAGTATTTGGCTGGAAAAAACGCCGGAGCACATATATTTTATTCAAGATATAGAGCGTTTATTGCCGGATGCAAAATTTATTCATATTTTGCGAAACAGTATGGATACAATAGCTTCTTTGTATGATGCCACTAGGAATTCTACCGAGTTATGGGGTGATGGTTGGGATTTAGACCACTGTTTCGAGCGCTGGAGACACGCGATATTAACTAGCCACAAATATGCTAATAAATCTCATCACATCTTGGTAAAATATGAGGAACTTTTAAATAATAAAGCACAAGTTTTAGGAGATATTTGTTATTTTATGGGGATTTCGTATGATGAAAAAATGCTGGTTAATTATAAAGAGAAAGCGGCGAATCTCAGTCTGAGTTTACCTTGGCACCAAGGTATTGAGAGAGATATTAAAAGTAATAATGTTCACAAATATCATAGAGTTTTGAGCCTCAATGAAATTAAATATGTTTTAGATAAAGTTAAGCGCGTTAACGATGAATTTGTGTGGAAATTGGCCGTAGTAGAAGTGAGCGAACCAATTTCGGATATTTACACTTTGCAAATATACGATCGCCTGCACTGTACAATTCAATTAGAAGGCATTAAACTCGGTGTTGTGGAATTGCCAGTCTGCGACGGGATTGTGGCGGGTGCGGTGTTGGCGGATGCGGTTGCAGCCCAGTTTGCTTGGCAAATTCTCGATCGCTACTTTCAACGCAATCGCTGCGAAAAAGGCAATAGATTGTGGGAAACTTTGCTGCAACCATTCCACAAGAAAAATGACTGGACGCTATTTTTGCAAGAATTATGGGGGCGTTCGCATTGGCATTTGGATGATTTCTACAAGCCAGAAATAGCCGAAGAAGTCCCAACAATTACGCTCGAAAAAGATTTAATTGCTGTAGAAATTAGTGAAGAATTGCCTAAGATAAAAGTTGAGCTTTCTGAAATAGATGTCCTGGTGAAAGTCGGCGGTGTTGCTGTCGGTATTGTCACGGTTGCGGTGGAAAATAATTTTGTTTCTGCTCAAAAATTGCGATCGACAATTACTCGAAATAGCGGTTTTGAGTTGTGCGTCGCCGCCGTGCGAGAAGCTTTGCTGGGAAAACCGCTCGACGGCAAGCAATCGCTGCGATCGCGCTTAGCCGCTGCTGCTCAGCAAAGGTCGAATCAGCCCGAATGGTTGAATGCAGCGGGTGCTGGGGGCATTTACCCGCCAAATGCAGTGATGTTCGGCAGGCGATCGGGTGCGATCGGCACAAGTGTCAACCGCCGCGCCGCACTCCCAGCCGCAGCGCTGCGAGAAATCGCATCAGCCGCAGCAATCGCTGGGGAAACAACAATGGAAATTCCCCAAGAAAACGAGCTACAAAAACAAGTATTTTATGCACCAGAAATCATCGGGAAAAAATCGCCTTATCGAGAAGTTGCTAACCCAGCACCACCTCAAAATTTTAACAATAACAGCGTCACAGAAAAACTGCCGATTCTCGCCTACCGCCGCATTTCTCCCGATGGTTTAAATGCAGTTACTCCCGACTTTTTTGAACAGCAACTACAGGATTTACAAGAAAAAGGTTATTACAGTGCGAGTTGGGAAAATTGGCAAAATGCGAAACGGGATAAAACTCCTTTACCCGGTAAAGCCGTATTGATGACATTTGACGGAGGTTATCTCGACTTTTTCCAATATGCTTGGCCCTTGCTAAAACGCTACGATTTTACAGCAACTGTTTTTCTAGTAGCCGAGTCGATTGGAAAGACAAATAGTTGGGAAAAAGCCGAAGGTGAAGAAGTAAACTTAATGGGATGGCCAGAAATTCTGCAACTGCGGGATGCAGGAATTGAATTCGGTTCGATGTCTGCTACTTATCAACCTCTAACCACCTTGTCGCCCACAGAAATTGTGCGTGAGGGGGTAAAATCCCGTGCTATTTTGGAACTGGGATTAGGAAAATCTGTTAAATGTTTTGCCTATCCTTACGGAGATGTCGATAAAATTGTAGAACATTTAATCGGGGCGAGCGGGTATACTTTTGGTGTATCGTATAGGTCAAACTTTAGCAGCTTAGACGATTCTTTAATGTCGCTACCCCGCATTCAAATCACCAAGGAAAATCCCTTAAAATTAGGTTCGCAGTGAGGAATTTAGTCCGCATTCGGAAGAAATAAATTACTCACTACAAACCAACTTGATGACGATTTAGATCATTGCTAGAAACTTTTTTTCAGCCGCTGCACCAAACCCTGAAATTTCCGCCCCAAATAACCGCCAAATCCTCTATAAATCTTCTCAAACTTATAATAAAATAAAATATCCATCACATCATCAGTTTTCATGTACTTTAAGTAAGAAATTACCTTGTCTGTAAGCTCATCATTAACATCATCGATATACTTTCTCACCGCCAACCTTTCCGAAATATGCCATTTTTGATCGAACTTGCGGTGCATTTCGGTTTCATAATCTCCAAAATCTGAGATTTTCCCGTCCAAATATTTTTCAATGTATTTCCCCGCAATTTCGGCACCATCCATCCCGTGTCTGATACCCTCGCCGCCCAAAAAATTTACAGTGGAGACAGTATCGCCGATCGCAATTATATTCTCCTTGTAATAAATATCCTGCAAACCCTGACTGTACTTCAGAGTAGAACCGTGTTTGTCAATAATTGTATAATTTTTAGACTTCAGATATTCATCAATCAGCAAATCGATATATTTTTTCAAAGGTTCCAAATTTTTCACAGTTTTCGGATCTAAAAAAATGCGGCCCGCACCAACTTTCAGCCTGTTTTGTTCCATTGGAAATATCCAAGAATAACCCTTCGGCATCCATTTATCGCCCAAAAAAAAGATTAAATCCTTGGCATATTTATGATAAATTTCCGGTTCTACTTCAATTAAATATTCGATGCCGGTTCCCGATAAAAACTCTGGCTTGTCTTTTTCTTTTTCGTACATAATCGCCCTCGCAAAACCCGTAGCATCAACCAAAACTTTAGTGCTAATTTTGATAAGTTGACCGTCAGATAGCTGTTTAAATTCTACGATTGTTTCACCGTTAGCTTGGGAATGTCCGGTGTAGCGACAACCAAGCCAAACTTCACCGCCAAATCGCTCAACTTCCTCGGCTAAAAAAGCTCTAAATTTAGCAAAATTGAGAACAACTCCCAAGTTTTCGGGAGACTCCCAAGTTTGACTGACTTTGCTGGTTTCAATAGTCAGTTTGTGCCAAAAACTGCCGATTACTGATTCGGGTAAATCGAATTGAGAGAGGGTTTCTAAAGGCGTGGCGGCGCTGGAAAAGTCGTTTTTATTAAAATTGTCGTTTTGTTCGGCAAGCAAGACTTTGCGGCCGGATTTTGCTAATATTCTGGCGCAGTGACCGCCTGCTGGGCCTGCTCCTACTATTACTATATCAAAATTTTTTAAGTTCATTTTGCTTTTAAATCGCTTCCAATGTCAAAATACCCGCAGACATATCAACTACTAACCGCCGATTTTTTAGCTATTGGCGATCGATTAAAATTTCCGGTACTCCCGCGCCTACATGAACGGGAATGTCAAACTCTTGCTCATCTATGCGTACTTTTCCTGCATAAAGTTCAAAATAGAATTCTCCCTTAGCTGTTCGCATTTTTTCTTGTTTCAGATATGTCCAATCAAGTCCCTCTAAATCCTGAATGTCCATTGCTAGCCAGCCAGAAAATCCTGTATCTAGGAGAGCGTCAACAGGTAATTCTAAGCCGTTATCAGCAATCAATTCAATTTCAAAAAATAGCTCATCCTCCTCACCAAATATTCCTTCAATCATATCGTGCCACAAACTCCGGTTTCATTGATCCGAAAGACGTGCAATTTAGCTTTGGGGTATTTTTCATGAGCTATCTTTGCAACTAACATATCATCGTTGTCGATAAAATAATCCCCGCTGTCGGGTTCAACTGCCATGTACCAGTTGTAGTGGGTTTTAATCAATTCTGGTTTTAGGCGATCGAAGGTTGGTTTGCAGCGCTGATAAAATGCTTCTCTTTCAGCGCGCCACTGGGCTTTTTTTTCTTCTGACCACTGGATTTCGGGGAACAATCTTCCGCGCCGTACTGTACGATTTGGTTTCACGTTAGTCATTGTTGATTCTCCTTTTTATGCGAGGAAATAAAGTAAGGTGAGCAGCGCCCACCCTACAATTCTAGCTAATTACACGCTAACTGGTGATTGTTTGCGGCTGAATTGTGCTAAGATGCGATCGCACATTTGCGACGGATTCAAACCCAATGTTGCCATCGACTGATCCGGTGTAGCGTGGTCTACCAATGTATCAGGTACACCCAAGCGCATCACTGGAACAAGAACATTATTGTCTAGCAAAGCTTCGGCTACTGCAGAACCGAAGCCGCCCATCAAACAACCTTCTTCCATTGTGACAACTTTGCCGATTCGCTGTGCTAAAGGCAAGATTAATTCAGTATCCAAAGGCTTGACAAAACGCGCGTTGATGACTGTTGCTTCGATGCCGTGTTCGCTCAAAATCTCGGCGGTTTGCATTGCCGGATAAACCATCGAACCGTAACCTAATATTAGCAAGTCGTCGCCGTTGCGGAGAATTTCGGCTTTGCCGATCGCCAATTCTTCCCAACCCTCTTCCATCAGAGGTACGCCGTAACCGTTGCCGCGCGGGTAACGCATCGCGATCGGGCCGCTGGTGTGGTTGATTCCCGTGACTACCATCCGCTGCAATTCCGCCTCGTCTTTGGGAGCCATAATTGTCATGTTTGGCAGACACCGCAAGTAAGAAATATCGTACATTCCTTGGTGGGTGGGGCCGTCTGCGCCGACAATTCCGGCGCGATCCAAACAGAAGAAAACAGGCAAGTTTTGGATGCAGACATCGTGAATTATTTGGTCGTAGGCGCGCTGCAAAAAGGTCGAGTAAATTGCTACAACCGGGCGCATTCCTTCGCAGGCTAAACCAGCCGATAAAGTCACCGCGTGCTGTTCGGCAATACCAACATCAATGTACTGTTTCGGCAGTTTTTCCTGAAGTTTGTCTAACCCGGTGCCGGTTGCCATTGCAGCAGTAATGCCGACAATTTTCGGATTATCTTCTGCTAGCTTGACTAGGGCGTGGGCAAAGACTTTCGCGTAGGCGGGAGGTTTGGGCTTGGTGGAGGGAATGCCTTTGCCGGTGGCTAAGTTAAAAGGATTTTGGGCGTGATATCCTACTTGGTCTTTTTCGGCGATCGCATATCCTTTGCCCTTCACCGTCACAACGTGAACTAACACAGGGCCTTGGATAGTATGAGCTTGTTTGAAAGTGGTAATTAACTCTTGTAAATTGTGTCCATCTACCGGGCCCATGTAAGTAAAGCCCAATTCTTCAATTACAGCTCCAACTTTTGAGACAGCCAAGCGTTTCATCCCTTCTTTGATGCGTTCCATTTCTGGAGTAAAAGTTTCGCCAACAAAGGGAATTTGTTTGAATTGTTCCTCTAAGTTATCTTTGAGAAACTGCACCGGTGGCGACAAGCGCATTTTGTTTAAATAGCGGGTAATTGCGCCGACGTTGGGGGAGATTGACATCTCATTGTCGTTGAGCACAACTAACAAATTGGTTTTCGGCATATGGCCCGCGTGGTTGATCGCTTCGAGTGCCATGCCGCCCGTCAGCGCACCGTCGCCGATGACTGCTACAGTTTTAAAGTTTTCGCCCTTGAGGTCGCGCGCCATTGCCATTCCCAGGGCTGCGGAAATGCTCGTGGAGGCGTGGCCGGCCCCAAAGTGGTCAAATTTGCTCTCGCAGCGCTTGAGATAGCCTGCAACGCCGTCTTTTTGGCGCAGGGTGTGGAATTGGTTGTAGCGGCCGGTGATCAATTTGTGCGGATAAGCTTGGTGGCCGACATCCCAGGTAACTTTGTCGCGATCGAGGTCTAGGGTTTGGTACAGTGCTAAGGTGAGTTCGACTACACCCAATCCGGGGCCTAGGTGTCCGCCGCTGGCAGCTACTGTTTCTAAATGCTTTTCTCGAATTTGTCGGGCAATTTGTTCGAGTTGATGAATCGAGAGGCCGTGTAATTGATTTGGATGAGTCAGTTCGCTGAGATGCATATTTTAAAATCCTGCTCCTAAGAATTAGGACGAATGCTTAACAGATATAGGTTTTGCCTGCAGCGTTCGGTACGGGCAAACGTTAGAATAGTTTACCTGTTATTTGAGAAAATTGTTAGGCGTAAGATTTTTGTTATTTTTGGCCTGGTAATTATAGTTAATAAATTCGGTTCAGTCAATATAAAAAAAGCTTATGTTTTTAGCGGCTGAGGGGTAACTGTTAGCTGCACGGGGATTATACAATTTTAGATTGTAGAGTTTAGATTGTAGAGTTGGCCATAACTTACTCTGTATAAGTTCGGATATTGCCCACCGCTGTATTGTTTGTAAAAAATGGAAGTATTAGGGATTTAAAACTTGTTTTTGTAATAATGGTTGAGTTTTTAGCTATTTGGTTTCTGCAAGCGGACTGTGATGCAAAATCATTAACTGCGACTTGCTAAGGGCTTCTAGCTTCTAGCGCGTAGGTACAACCTTGCAAATCGCTAAACTCAACTTCAACAAATTCTGCATCATATTCATCAATTACTGTTCCCACTCGAACCCGATATAAGCTCTGTTCTGGTAAATCTTCTAGTGCGAATGCAACGACATCAAGCAGTTTGATGGTGAAGTTCATTTTTAGATACCTCTTTCACGGAATATAGCCTTTCTAAAAAAGGTAAGGAGTTGAAATTTTAGATTTTAGATTTTAGATTGAGGGATTGGTGAATTGAGGGGTTTAACTGGTTCCCAGGCTACAGCGAAAGGAACCTATATCCAGAGGCTCTGCCTCGCTTCGGAAATTGGAGGCAGAGCCTCTGGAGCTGCGTTACTAGGCTCTGCCTAGTAACGAGTCAACGAGTAAAACAAATCAACGAGTAAAACAGTTTCTCAGTCAGGAATTCAGTCCTTTTTGTTTTATCCTCGCGTTTGACTTTGCTGAATTTCTGCTAACAGCATCTCTTGAGTTTTCGCAGGTTCTTTGCAAGTCAAACACTCGCAAACTAACCCGATCGCACCTTCAGGCAAATCCGCCTCAATCTGACAAACAGCAGTCGGATAATACTGCGAAATTAACCCAGTAATCAGGTCGGGCGAAGTGCGAATCAGGGTAGAATTTTGATACCAGTCGATCGCCGAAAGCAGACTCGGACAAGCTTGGGGAGCATCTCGGACAATACTGCTAAAAGCTTGCAAAGCTTGTTCGGCGCGATCGAGATATTCTAAATTCGGGCCCAGCAAGGCCAAGCGAACCAAAGAGGCGATCGCAATTCCATTCGCCGCCGGAGTTGCATTGTCTATATAACTGCGTTCCCGCACCAACAAATCTCCGCTGGCATCCTTAGCAGTATTGTAATACCCTCCCAATTCTACGCTCCACAAAAACTCATCAAACTCTTCTTGTACCAGCAGAGCTTTCTCCAACCAAAATTGAGAATTCGGCAACTGTTTTGCCTCTTCCCCGCTGCCTAAAATCAAACTCGCTTGATGCAAATCCAACAAAGCTTTCACAAACAAAGCATAATCTTCCGACTGTGCAGCCACCGCCGATTGTCCGTCATAATTCAGCCGCTGAAACCGCCCATTTTGCCACTGATTGTCTAAAATAAAATTAGCAGCATTCACCGCCAATTCCAGATAGTCCAAATTCCCAAAAACAGCCGCCGCCCGCGCCAAACCCGAAATCATTAAACTATTCCAAGCAGCAATCATTTTCGTGTCAGTAACTGCCGGAATTCTACCAGGCCAACTTTCATTCTTAGCTTCTTGATTGTTGCGGGCTGGGGGAAAGGTTTTCACAGTATCGGGATTGCCGCCGTAGCGAACAGCAAAAAGTTTAGCTAAAGCTGTTTCTACCGTGTCGCTGAGTTTTCCCGGCTGGTAGCGCTGCAAGACATTTTTGCCTTCAAAATTGCCGCCGCGAGTCACAGTAAACTGTGCTTGAATTTCCGCTAATTCCTCAGCAGTTAACAGTTGTTCTAGTTCGGCGTAACTCCAAACATAAAATGCTCCTTCTTCCGGTTCTGACCCCCCCGTTGCCCCCCCTTGGTAAGGAGGGGTTAAATTTTCTGCCCCCTCTTCGTAAGGAGGGGTTAAATTTTCTGCCCCCCCTTGGTAAGGAGGGGTTAAATTTTCTGCCCCCCCTTGGTAAGGGGGGGTTAAGTTTTCTGCCCCCCCTTGGTAAGGGGGGGTTGGGGGGGTAAAACTGTCGGCATCCTGTGCGGCGTAAAAATAGCCTGCGGTTGCGGTCATTTCTCGCTTCAACCATTCTACTGTCCGCGCGATCGCACTTTCAAAAGCCGGTTCTTGGATTCCCGCACTCCACAAATTTGCTAAATACTCAACAATTTGACCGTTGTCATAGAGCATTTTTTCAAAGTGCGGCACAGTCCAAGTAGCATCAACCGTGTAGCGGTGAAATCCGCCGGCTACGTGGTCGTAAATGCCGCCCAATGCTAAGTCTAATCCGCGCTGAGTGCAGACTTGTTTGCTGTCGTATTTTGAATCAAAATTAAAGCGCGTTCCCCGCAGTGCTAGCTCAGCGTAAGGCATCATTGGAAAACTCGGCCCGGGATTGCTGCCGGCAATAATTCCGGTGTTGAGTTCCCAACCTTTTTGGAAGATTTCGCGATTTAGTTCTGCCGTTCCTGCTGACAGCGCTGCCGACTGTTGGAGGTTGTCTAAAATCTCTGCTTTGAAGGCTTCTACTTTGCCTTTTTCTGTGTCGTAAAAGCGACGAATTGCTTGCAAAACTTCTAAAAATGCTGGTCTCCCGTAGCGGGCTTCTACGGGGAAATAAGTGCCGCCGTAGAAGGGAATTCGCTCGTCGGGAGTGAGAAAAACGTTGAGCGGCCAACCACCTTGACCGGTCATCATTTGCAAGGTTTGCATATATATGCTGTCGATGTCAGGGCGTTCTTCGCGATCGACTTTTATCGGTACAAACTGCGAATTCATGTATTGGGCGATCGCGCGATCGGAAAATGCTTCCCCTTCCATCACCGTGCACCAGTGGCAGCTAGAATAGCCAATTGACAGGAAAATCGGTTTATTTTCGCTCCGGGCCGTTTCTAAGGCTTCGTCGCACCAGGGCCACCAGTCGATCGGATTTTCGGCGTGTTTCCGCAGGTAAAGACTTTGGGATTGAGCAAGACGGTTGACCATAATCAAATATACTTTAACTCGTACTCAGTAAGCTTGTCACTTCTCTAGCAGTTTAGCGCGAGATGTTTTAATTGAGTTGTTGCTGATAATTATGTTTTAATATTATTGCTGATTATCTCTATCTAACATGAGTTTATCATCTCGCAGAACCTTCAATCAACAGCTAGGACAATTTTTGCTGAGTGCTGCTGTTCCTCCTGCTGTTCTCAAACTGTACCAAACTGCATCCTCGGAACAAGCTTTATTAGAAACTAATCTTAACAATGCTCTGGCCAAAGCAGACCCAGAAATAGAATTATTAGTCCCGACATTTTTAGGTAACGACAAACGCCGTTTCTACGGCAGAGGTATTCCGAAAAGCTTGAAGTTGATCGACAAATTTGAGCTAGGAAGCGGACGGACTTTTCTGGGAAGGCGATCGCAAACTTGGAGCGGCGCGGGTTGGACTGGACAGCCAACAATTACCAGAGACCGGGGTAAAAGTTATTTAATTATAGGTTCTTTCGACCACAATTTGCGAAAAATAGATATGGCTACCAATAAAGAAGTTTGGCGCTATAAATTTGATGATATAATCAAAGGTTCATCAACAATTTATATCGATGAAAAAGCCAGCGCCGAAAACAGAATTGTGATTTTGCAAGGCAGCCGCAGCGGCGGTGGTGGCAAAAGTGTCGTGCCGAGTTTTAGGGCAATATCTTTTAGAACCGGCAAGGAACTTTGGAAACTGGACATCAGGAGAACGCCCAGCTACAGCCAAGATAACGATAGCAGTGCTTTGGATATCGGCGGTGGCGTTTTGTTCAATGCGGGGGAAAATGCGATCGGCTATTTTATCGATAGTTCCACAAGCAATGCCAAGCTCAAACAAGGAATTAAACAACCAAGAATCTTGTCAGAAGTACAACTTTATGCAGCAGCAGATATCAGCAAGCACGGCGGCAACTTGGTAGCAGAATCATCACCGTCTAGGCTAAAAAATAGAATATTTATAGCTGCTGGTTCCGGTCATATTTACGGTATTAGCATTGAAACAAAAAAGATTGTGTGGGATTTTTATACAGGTTCAGATTTGGATGGAAGTGCTGTAATTTCTAAATCTGGAAAACTATTTTGTGCGATTGAGAAACAATACATTCAGGGTAACGGCGGAGTCCTCAAACTCAATCCTAATAAGGAACCGAATGCCAGTGTCGAATGGTTTTTGCCTACTGGAAACCGCCGGCTTTCTAGTTGGGAAGGCGGGATAATCGGTTCGGTGGCGTTGAACGACGAGTACAATCCTGGGGGGTTTCCAGCGCTGTTTGCCACAAATGCGATCGACGGCAATTTGTACATCGGTTCCCAAGATATGATTACAGGTAAAAAAAATGCTGTGCCTTGGCGAAATCAGTCTTATGATACTCCGATAATAGTCTTTAAAAAAGAGATTGGCTCTTCAATTTCAACTCCGATTTTTACCGATGGCAATAAACTAATTAGTGCTGGATACAACGGTGTTTATTTGTTTGAATTGAAGTGGGAACGAGCGAAGTCTGGAGATAAAAATGCTTTGAAAAATGCTAAAGGCGAGTTTTACCGTTTGAAAGTAAAAGAATCGGGGAGATTTAAACCTGGTTTATCCTTTGAGGCCACGCCTGTTGTTTGGGACGGAATTGTCAGGATTTGTGCGAGAGACGGGTGGATGTATACTTTAGGTTAGTCAATAGTTATTGGTTGTTGGTTATTGGTTATTGGTTGTTGGTTATTGGTTATTGGTTATTGGTTATTGGTTGTTGGTTGTTGGTTGTTGGTTGTTGGCATTACTACCAATGAGCAATGCCCTTAGCCCAATGCGTCAACTCAAATGTCCGGGTGTTGAAATCCGCCAATGTCCCCACCTGCCGTTTAACTGCGGTTATCTCTATCATAGAAATGATGTCAGAAATTATAGGAAACTTGTTATATGGCGACCAATGACAATCAAATAAATCAAATTTACGGTTCGGAGGATGCTCAAGGTATTTTACAGCTTGCGATCGCCCGCCGACAAGACGAAGGCGAACTTTCCCGAGTCCAGTTGTTCGAGATAGCAGCGGAATTGGGCATTTCCGAACAGGATATCGTGGCGGCGGAACAGCAATGGTTAGCCACCAGAGGAGAAGTTCAAGAAAAACTGGTTTTTAACACTTACCGTCGTCGCAAATTGCAGAAAAATGTGACAAAGTACGGCATTATCAATGGTTTTCTAGTTTTGTTTAATCTAGCTGGATCCCACGAGCTTTCTTGGTCGCTTTTCATTTTACTAACGTGGGGCTTAGGATTGTCACTAAATGCTTGGAATGTTTATCAAACTGAAGGCGAAGATTACGAACAAGCGTTTCAGCGGTGGCGTTTGAAGAAACAAGTCGGAGAGTCTATTGGTACTGCAACGAATAAGTTTATGAAGTGGTTGCAATCGTGATTTGCTATGGTAAAAAACGCGATCGCCCTTTTTTACTTCACACTGGTGAAGTAATTCGGATTTTAACTCGTTACTGGAAAGAGTAATTGTTAAGGTTTTTTCTTTAACCGCATCCCCAAGTGCGATCGCCCTTTATTGAGTTACACAATGAAGGACACTGCAATGACGTGTCCCTAAAAATATCTATCTTTTAGTCCCTCCCGTCAGTCGATCGCATTCTCTCCTCGCCAAAAACCTAACTTTCCGGCTGCGAATCGCCATTAGTAGCATCTTTAATCACAGGACTAATTAAGGTCGATCGCCAACCTTGACGAACTTCCGAACTCAAATACTTATTCTGCACAACCTGCCACTTTTGCCAAGCTTCGTAGCGCTTTTTCGCCAATAAATCCGCCAGTTGCGGCAACTCTTTTTGCAAATCGCGATCGACAAAATCTGTCAGAAACTCCCCTAAAACTTCACAATCTTGAATATCGCCCAAACATTCCTGAACAGCTTTCAAATCATCCACATAAGCTTCATAAGTCTCGCCGTAAAAATTATCAAATAGATTCATCAAATAGCGAACCCGCTTGGCTTGCTTCCGCAAATCGTGCAGAATATTTCCCTCCGCTGTTAACTTCTCTTCCACAGCCGACTCATTCAAATCATCACAAACTTTAACTTGGCCATCCTCATATTTTGTGCTCAGCAGCCAAGCCGGATGCAGGAAAAATTCGCTGACTTGAGGTAGCAGTAAATCTGGCAAAACTTCAGCAATTGGCAAATGTTCGATCGCCCGAAACTGCGGTTTTTCCAGCCAATCCTCGATCGACTTTTTCAGCGATTGGTAACTTTTGCGTTCCAAAACAGCCCTCACCTCTTTCAAAGCCCGGCGCCGCTGTTTGAGTAAATCCAATACAGCCTCATCCAAAACTTCCTGTTCCTGGGGCGGCAAATTTAGGTAATAGCGGTTTTGGAGACTTTCGAGCATTACGTCCAAGTCCCTGAGAGTTCCCAGAATCCGCCCCACTTTACCAATTTTGCGTTCAGAAGCTTCTTTTGGCCAATCTAAAACCGGAGCAAAACCCGTTACAGCCGATCGCAAACGCCGCAATCCTACGCGCATTTGGTGAAGTTCTTCTGCATCTTTGCCTTTGATAACTTCAGCCTCGTGCGCTATTGTTTTACGAAAATATTTCTCGATCGCACCAGAGGCTGCGTCTCCGAGAGTTTTAACTTTGCCTGATGTTTTTACGTTCATGATATATGTAGAGTCCACTTTCGCGATCGACTTTATTTGTGATTTCAATGCTTAGCTAATAAAGCGTTATATCTTAGCACCGATTTTTTATTTATACGCCAGCAATAATAATTCTTAATGTAAGGTGCTTGATAATTTATACAAAATCTAAAATCTTCAATCTAAAATCTAAAATCTTCAATCTAAAATCTAAATTCCCTCCCTCGCGCTTGGGCAAATAAAAATCCGATTTGTGGCGCGCTTTCCCAAACAGGTTAAGATTGCTGCAAACCGATATTTATTCGCAAAAGAGAGAGAGAGGGTGCGATCGGGAGGACAAGTTTTAAATTAAATCAAGTCCAGCTTGTCCGAATTCAAAGAGGCAGTTTAGCCTTTCCAGTTCTTTTCAGATTGTTCGAGCACGTAGGTTACGAGATCGTCGATTTGTTCGGGCTTCAAGCGGCCGGCAAAAGCAGGCATAGCATTTTTGCCCTTAATTATCTGAGTAGTGATAGCTTCGATGGAATTCATGCCGTACTTCTCAAGAGCATCCTTTTTCAAGGTTTTCATTGCCATAACCACGTTGCCGCCACCGATGTGACAAGCAGAACAGTTGGCGCTAAAGAGTTTAGCTCCGTTAGCAGCATCGCCGGCCAAAGCAGGGCGGCCGAAGCCGACGGTAAGAATTGCGATCGCTAACAGGGCGATGGATAAGAGTCTTTTCAACACAGTTCTCCTCTAATGGACACCTTTGAAGGTGATTCTTTAGTTATTTTACCTGTTTATTCAGGCACAAACACGCAGTCGCGATCGGGATTTTTCTAGTAATTTACACTTTTTGACAAAAAGCCGTTCAACTCTCCAGATTATCCACGCCCCAGCCCGGAGCCTTCTGAGCAGCCCGGAGCACAAAAGCAGCCAAATTTTCAATCTCATCCTGCTGCATCCAGCTTTCCGGCACTTGGCGGCACCAAAAAGTTTCCTCACTACCGTCATAAGTCATGGGCTCTCTCAGATACGCCACCAAACTATTGATGCTGGTGCGCGGAGGCGTTGCCCCCTCCAGAGCAGTCAATGACAAAGATACAGTCGGATCGGGCAAAGTTGTTCCCCCAACATGACAGTTGAGGCAGCTTTGCTCAAACAACCGCTTACCGGAGGACAAATCCTCAGCCGAAAATAACCGAGTGTTTCCCTGTGCGTCCAATTCCAATGGCACAGGTTCGGTGACTTTCAAATAACGAGTCACGTAAGCATCAGAAGCAGCCAAGGTTGGTTGAGGTGCCAGCAGCACCAACGGCAAAATAATTAAAATTCCCAACAGAAAGCAGACAAAAACACTAGGACGCTGCATGACGCACTACAACCTTTTGCGATATCAATGATTAACAAGTAAATTTTAGATTTCGGATTTTAGAGCGAAAAACGACCGGCCAGCAATGCTTGCAAAATCCCAGCCCTCTCCCAATCCAAAATCCAAAATCTAAAATTTAACATCAATTAACGAGCGCCTTTACCGCCAGCCCACTGCTCGCCAATTATTTTGGGCTGCAACAGAATGTGACCGGCAATCGCGTACAAATCCTCTTCTGAGAGATTTCTCATCTCTGCAAAAATATCCGCACTCTTCATGCTCGGATGCAGCTCGGAAATCTCCTCAAAGCCGTCATAAGTGGTGGGATTTTTCATAAAGTCCACCAGCGACTCAATATTGTTGCGGGGTGGGTTGGCCAAAGCCAGAGTTTTGGGACTCAAATTGACGTTCTGGTCAGTTTTTGTCATTCCCCCAGCGTGACATTGAGCGCAGGCCGAGTTAAACAGGCGTTTGCCTTGCTGAACTTGTTTGAGGCTCAGCACCACCGGAGCGCCCTTGTCATCTAAAGTCACAGTGCGAAGTTCCGGACTCAGTTCGATAGCCATCGCGCTGCTGACAAATAACTGAAATGTCAAGAATACAGCGGTCAGAGCAATGAAATATCTTTTAAGCATGGTTCTCCTTAAAAAAATCCGACAAATTATTGAAAGCTAAAAGAGTGTAGACGGCCAACAGATTGATCTTGAAAATTCCTTCCTGCTGCAACAATTGGCAACAATTTGTGCAGCCGTACCCCAACGTCGAGGTAGAGGAATTTTGCTATCTAATCTGGAATCCCTTTTGAGTCGCGCCTTTTTTCGAGAGCGGACATAATTGCCTTAACATCTTCCAAAGCCAAACGGGTTTGAGGATGCTTGTAGGCAATTTCCAACTCGTCGCACAAGCGGAGCACGTCTTCAACAGGGACGTCGAAGTCCTCTGCTATTTCTGCGATAGATAGGTCTGCAAAACCCATAATTTTTAGGTCGCTGACTGGTCAAAATTGAGTTGACGGCTATTGACAGAAAGCTGGACAATTTAACAAAGTGGTGTTAGCTCCCAATCTGTTAGTTTGTTCTGAGATTTTGTTCGATCGCCAGCTCACTAACCACTAACTACCACTAAGCATTTTTGCTCACTCAAACTTCATAGCCCATCAACTTCCAACTAATATCATCCCATTGCCGGGTGTTTATTATCAATAGGACTTGAGCGCGCGGGGCTCAAAACCCGGTATTTGGCTGAATTTCTCGCCACCAAACTTGGTGTTTTGCCAATAAACCAGGGTTTTTTGGCAATTTCTCTGAGATTTTGGTTTTGGGCTGGCTCACCAACAGACAATCAGTCGATTTGAGATTTGAGATTTGAGATTTGAGATTTACTCCACAGATGCAATCTGGGGCTTGAACTCTTTTCTAAAATTTCGATCTCTTGACGATAAAAGTCATTGGGCGCTGCATCTGAGCTTAGGGAGAAAGCTTGAGAGCGTGAGTAGGTGCGGGTAAAGCGTGGTGGCCCTCGCCGACATCGAGGGCTGGAAATTCCGATTTTGCCAAGAACGGCTGGGGCTGGTGGAGAGCAATCAGTTGAGCGAGAGTTTTTTTTAATTGAGTCCGGGGTACGATCGAGTCTACAAAACCGTGGGCGAAGGAATATTCGGAAGTTTGATAATTTTCCGGCAGCTTTTCCCGCAGAGTTTGCTCGATTACCCGACCGCCCGTAAAGGCTACTGTAGCTTTTGGCTCTGCAATTATAATGTCTCCCAACATGGCAAAACTGGCTGTGACACCGCCTGTGGTCGGGTGGGTCAAAATTGGGATGTAAAGCAGTCTCGCTTCCCGGTGGCGCTCCAGAGCCCCGGAAATCTTGGCCATTTGCATCAGGCTGAGCATTCCTTCCTGCATTCTTGCGCCGCCAGAGGAGCAGACCACGATCGCGGGTAAACGTTCCCGCGTGGCGTGTTCGATGAGGCGGGTCAGTTTTTCTCCGACCACTGAGCCCATGCTGCCGCCGATGAACTGAAATTCCATAACTCCGAGGGCGACGGGCAAATTTTCGAGTTGACCGATGCCTGTTTGTACCGCGTCTAGGTGGCCTGTTTTTTCTTGAAATTCTCGCAGCCGATCGCTATATTTTTTGCGATCGCGAAATTTTAGGGGATCGGTGGCGTGGAGACCTTCGTCAAGGGGCATCCAGGTATTGGGGTCGATCAACTGTTCAATGCGCTCGTCGCTGTAAACTCTGATATGATGCCCGCATTCCAAGCAAACCATTTGATTTGCTCGCAGGTCTTTGGTATAACTCAGCGCGTCGCAAGCCTCGCACTTATTCCAAAGCCCGTCGGCAATTTCCCGTTCCGGCCGTTCTTGAGAGTTCGGTACAGATTTTCTTCGATTTGCAAACCAATCAAATAGAGACATTAAAACTTGGTAATTGTTAACTGTTGACTGTTGACTGTTAATTGTTGACTGTTGACTGTTGACTGTTAGATTCGGGTTCCTCTTCAATAGGACTGATGAGGAGCGATGCAGTCCGCTGGTCTTCTGGAAGAACTTGCAAAGCTGTAGCACTTCCAGCTCCTAAATAAGATGCTACGCCCAAGTCAACGATGCGAGCTGGGATTTGATGAGCAGCTAGGATCTGCTGCATTAATTCCGCTTCCCAGCGAAAGCTAGTAGTTGTAAGTGTAATCCAAGACACGGAACAATTTTACCAATTATTGAGACAATGTTATGTTCGATCGCGCCGGAGTACCGACATATCAGAAAGCAAAATTCGGGAAAAATAACTGCAAGTAAGTAGATAAGATCGCTTCGCCCCACAGGGCAGTAATTGCTGCACCGAGGGCCAGAAACGGGCCGAAAGGCATGGGTTGACGCCGATCGAGCAATCGGAGGGCGATCGCCCCGCCGCCGACAAAAGCTCCAGCCAAACAGGCTATAAATCCCGCTAACAGCAAGTATTTCCAGCCCAGCCAAGCTCCCATCAAAGCTGCCAATTTGGTATCTCCCATCCCCATAGCAGTCTGCCCGAAGCCGATCGAACCTGCAAGTCCGATCGCATCAAACAGCCACAACCCGACAACTGCTCCCAGAATACCGTCGAGTACCAGATAGTGTACCGATAGCCCGATCGGGCTAAAAGTCGGCCACCAACCTTTCGCCACTTGAAAAACCAATCCGAGCACCAAGCCCGATCGAGTTAAAGAATTGGGCAAAGTCATTGTATCGCAGTCAATCAAAGACAAAGCCAATAGCCAGCTAAAAAAAGCCCAAAACCCCAGAGTTTTTACTGTTATCCCAAACCGCCAAAAAATGAGCAAAAACAGCAAACCCGTAGCTGCTTCTACCAGCGGATAGCGGGCAGAAATCCGACTGCGACAGTGATTGCAGCGTCCCCGCAGCCACACCCAACCGAACACGGGTATATTTTCGTAAGTTCTGAGTTGATTTAAACATTTGGGACAGCGAGAGGGAGGGTGTATCACCGACAAACCCGCAGGCAACCGATAAACTACCACATTCAAGAAGCTGCCGATCGCCGAGCCGACAACAAAGACGATCGCGGTGACAAGGACATTAAAGATTATTTCCATTTAGTTGTTAGTTGTTAGTTGTTACTTGTTAGTTGTTACTTGTTAGTTGTTACTTGTTAGTTGTTACTTGTTACTTGTTACTTGTAGCAGATAGCAATAACTACTTACTAATTACTGATGACCAATTTCCCAACGATTCCAAATCCGTATTATTTACCCCTTGATGATTGAACCGCGAAGATGCGTTAGGCGAAGCCGCGCCTAATCGCTATAGCGCGAAGAGAAGAGTCAGAAGATAAAGGTAATAGCCAAATCCGAGTTGGCATGACTGATGACTAATGACCTATGACTAACAACTAACAAATAACAACCACCAACCAACAACTAATAACCAACAACCAATAACCAACAACCAATAACCAATAACCAATAACCAATAACCAATAACCAATAACCAATAACCAATAACTAATAACCAACAACTAATACATTTGAGATTCAATTTCGTCAAAAGTAACAAAAAGTTCACCAGGCAACAAGACGGGCTGCGAAGCAAAAATTAGCTGACCTCGATTGCTACCTAGACTCACAACTACACCTGCAGGACGCTGCATCTGGTCGGAATGCACTTTCAGATACATACCATAGGCCGATCGAGCTACTCGGATCAAATCCGCAGCTAGCAAGCCGTGACTTTGGGAATTTTCTATCCTAGGTTGGGAGTTGGGCTGGTATCTGGTCACTGGAAATTTATGATAATGGTATTAGTCTAGCTGCCGCATTTTCCGGTTTTTCGGGGCGGATATCCATAGCTGAGATTGATTGTGGGCGATCGAGCAAACCGACGAAACCATCGAAAAATTGTTTCTATCTTTCGAGCCAGATATTAATCAAAATTCTAGCGTTCCTGAAACCTTTTTTGGTCATTATTGCGGTACGAGCCGACCGGAAGATAATCGCTTAATTCCCTCCATCGCCCCACTTTCTCCAAATTTATCGTTTTTTTCGCGGGCAATTTTCAAAGCTTGTTCGTAGGATTCGAGAGCTTTAGCAGATTGACCGAGACTTTCATAAATCTCGCCCATATTGTTGAGCAACCTTCCGATACTTGTCTTGTCTCCGATTGCTTCCAACATCGGTATCGCTTGCTGAAAATAGATCAGCGCTTGAGTATCTTTACCCTGTTTGCGACAGGTAAGTGCCATGTTGTTGAGGAGGCGGCCCACGCCAGCCCTATCTCCGATTTCCCGGCGAATTGCTAAAGCTTGGTGGTAAAATTCCATCGCTCTGTCAAAATCGCCGATGTTGTAGTAAACGCCGCCCATATTGTTGAGGGTACGGCCTAAATCTCGTCGATCGCTCTGTTGGGTGCGAATGACCCGCGCTTGCTGGTAAAATTCGATCGCCTTAGCATATTCTGCCTGTTCTGCGTACACGGCCGCAATGTTATGGAGTGCTTCTCCGATTTCAACTTCGTCGTTGACAGTTTTGGCAAGTTCCAACGCTTCTTCGTGCTGTTTCAGCGCTTCGGGAAATTTGTCGGAAATCCGGTTGATGAAACCCATGAGATTGAGGGTTTGAGCAAGGCGGCGCGCATCGCCTATTTCTCGGTGAATGACTAAAGCTTGTCGCAGAACTTCCAAAGCTTTCGACTTTGAACCCATTTCGCCGTAAACTTCTCCCAGGCGGTTGAGGATTCTGCCGATTTCGGGTTTGTCATTTTGTTGCTTGCGAATTGCCAAAACTTGTTCAAAAGTCTGGATTGCTTCGATAAACAAACCCTCGCGGTGCTGTTTTACTCCTGTTTCAAAGAGTGTGTCTGCTTGCGTTTTGGGTTCAGTTACCTGGGCGCGATCGCTTTTTTGAACCAGCCTTGCATTTATAATAGGGGCAAAGGCCGCAGCGTCTGAGATTGCCAGCAGGCTGAGTGCGGGAGATACAACAATACTTATAGCTGCGACATAGCTGAAGTTGTAAGAGCGGCGGTACACCGATCGAGTCCTCCTAGAGCCAAGTTATAACTATTAAGATAGAGCTTTTTGGCGTGTTCGTCCTAATTTTTTTCTCAGTCGCGCCACTGGCTATACCAATTTCCAGAAATAATGCAACTCGCTTGCAAGCTGCAAACCCATACACAATCAGTCATTCCCAATTTTTTAATCAAAAACCCCAAATTTCAAATCCCATAGGTTAGCTGTTGTCTTGCCAGAGTGCCACAATCAGCGGCATATTGTTGATCTCCCGGATCACAGCCAAGTTTTCGATCGGTTTTGCAATTAGTTATTGGTTATTGGTTATTGGTTATTGGTTATTGGTTATTTCTTATTTGTTATTGGTTATTGGTTATTGGTTATTTGTTATTTGTTATTTGTTATTCGTTATTGGTCAACAGTCAACAGTCAACAGTTAACAGTCAACAGTCAACAGTCAACAGTTAACAGTCAACAGTCATTAGTCATTGGTCATTTGGAAGAAGGCAGGATGCAGGAGGAAGAAGCAAAAATAGATATAAAACAAGCCTTTGATCGATCGCCCTCATAGGTTTAGTTAGATGAATTTATTTAAAATAAAAAAATGCTTTTTACAAAGCCCCAGATGCTCCCTCTTTTTTTGGCTACACTGAAGACGAGCTCAGCGAAAAATGAGTGGAAACAACAAATCTAGGATTGAGTTAAAATCCTAGATACCGTAAATGTATGTTTTATAAAGCTATGCCAGGAACGAGACTTGAACTCGTGACACGTGGATTTTCAGTCCACTGCTCTACCAACTGAGCTATCCCGGCTTGTTTTTTCGCGCTTTACTATCCTAGCAGACACATACACAATTTAGCAAGCACTTTTCTCAACTAATTTTTAGCTCGCCCGGAACCGCCCGCCTGTAAGCTAAAAGCTGCAACCTAAAATCCAAAAATCGCAATGGCACAGCAACATCGGGCTAGCGGGGGCAACAGTCTGCTTGTCTTGGGGACAATTTGGCTGTTGGGGGCAATTAGCGATCGCCTCTGGTTTGCCTTCGATCGCTCTGTACCCGCGTGGGATCAGGCCGAATACCTGACGAGCACGCTGAATTACTGGCAGGCGCTGCAGCATCCTCAGTGGTTTTCGGGGGATTGGTGGACAAACTTCTGGCTGCTTTCGACAAAAATTCCACCCTTGACGTATATCTTAACGGTACCGTTTTTTAATGTTTTCGGTGCTGGGGGCGATCGGGCAACCCTCGTTCATTTACTATTTAGTGCAATTCTCCTCGCCTCAGTCTACAGTCTGGGCGTCAAATTATTCAACAGACAAGTCGGTTTGTGGGCCGCTGCAATTTGCGTTTTGTTACCGGGACTTTATCGGTTCCGCTTGCAATTTTTGCTAGACTATCCCCTCGCTGCTGCGATTACTTTTTGTTTCTATTGTTTGACAATGTGGAAGCAGGAAGGTTCGGCAGCGGATTTGGTAGCGGATGTAGCGGATAGAAGAAATCAGGAAAAGGGTAAAAAGTTTTACCTGAGTCGATTATCTTTCTTTTGGGCGATCGCCTTTGGAATTTCTCTCGGCTTATCAATATTAGTTAAACACACTACAGTCTTATTTCTGTTTGCCCCGATAGTCTGGTTAGCCGCGGGTGCTTTGCGGCAAAAAGCTTGGGGAAGATTAGGTCAATTAGCTGGTGCTTTGTTGCTGTCGGTGGCAGTGTTTGGGCCCTGGGCAAAAACCAATTGGCTGTTAATTTTGACCGGGGGAAAACGGGCAACGCTGGATTCTGCGATCGCCGAAGGAGATCCAGCCCTCAATAGGATCGACGCTTGGATTTACTACATTCAGCACTTACCCGAACAGCTTTCTTGGCTTTTGTTACTGATTCCCTTAGTTGGATTGATATTTTATTGGCTCCGCAGGCAAAATAGTTCGTCAATATTTCATCTCAACTCCTGTCGGTGGCTGGCTATTTTTTGGGTAGGAGCTTATTTAATTAATTCTTTAAATATCAACAAAGACGACAGATATGTGATACCTTATTTGCCAGTATTATCTATTTTCTTAGCCTACTGTTTAACACTGTGGCCTCCGCGTTGGGGGCGACAAATTCGCTGGGGAACAATTGGTTTAGCAACTTTGACGATGCTGCTGCATATGTGGCCGGTGGGCGGTGCTGTTGGACATAGCTTAGTTCAACTTGTTAGCCCCGGTAATTCTAGCTATCCTTACTTGGGGAAAGAGTGGCCTCACCGAGAGGTTATTGCAGAAATTCTTGCTGCGGAACCTTATTTGCAATCTACTTTAGGCGTGTTGCCTTCCACGCCGGAAATTAATCAGCATAACTTGAATTATTACGGTGCTTTGGCGAATTTTCAGGTGTACGGGCGGCAGGTGGGAACGAATTTAAAAGAAGTGCCGCAAGATGTGCGATCGCTTTCTTGGTTTGTCACAAAAACAGGCCCGCAAGGTTCGATTCGGGAAAAAATTAAAAAAGCTCAAAATGCTGCGGTAGATACAATTGAAAAAGGGGAAGATTTTCAGTTAGAAAAAGCTTGGTTTTTGCCTGACAATACTAATCTAAATCTTTACCGCAAGCGACGGCAGCCTGTTGAAATACAGCCGTTGAATGAAGCGCGAGCGCAAGTACAATTAGAGCAAGTTACTGTTACGGGAAAAGCGATTCCCGGAGTCGCACTGCCGGTTACTTATATTTGGTCTGGGCCTTGGCAGCAGTTGCAGTCTGGTTTAGTGTTGGTAACGTGGAAACATCGGCTAGCTAGTGATATCCTAGAGTCGGGACAAGCTTTAAGGATTTTACACGATCGCGCGATCGCCCAAGGGACTTTACATCCGGGAATTCTGCAAGCAGATAAATTTGCAGTCGGGTTTCGAGTTGTCGATCGCACGGCGATGCTAACTCCTGCTAATATTGCACCGGGAAGTTACAACCTGCAAGCTACTTATCTGAACCGAAAAACCGGCGAAACTTATCCGCTCAAGGTGCCATCGGTAACAATTCAAATCGATCCAGAACCGATAAATATGCCTTCCCAAACCATTCCGGGGAACAAAAACGATCAAAAGTTGAAAATAGTCCAGACTCTTCCCGATAACGAGGACAAGCCGGAATTAGATTTAGTGACTCAATTGCGGGCGATGGCAGTTAATTTACCGAAAGGATTAACCAGTTTAGAACCCATATTCGAGCAGATTGGACGCATTAATCAGTACGATCCAACTCAAGATTATACAGTGCAAGCGGAACAAGCACTAGAATATAGGTTGAAGCAAGAACCTAACAATCTAGAATTCGCTTATGCTTTGGCATTTTCTCGGGTATTGCAGCAAAATGTCAAAAGTGCGATCGCAGCCTTAGAAAAAGTCACCAAACTCGATTCTCAAAACCCTTATGCTTATGCTTATCTCGCCTTCGTCCAGCTTTACGGATGGCATCCCCAAGCCGCTCAAAAAGCCTTAAAACCCGCTCTCGCCCTCAATCCCAACCTACCAGAAATTAGAGTTTTAAACGGTTTAGCCGCTCTAATGCAAGGCAATCTCATCCAAGCGTGGCAAGATTTGCAATTCCTCAAACAGTTGAAAATTTAACAATTATTAGGAATACCAAAAATGTGGTTTCACGCGCTATTTATAGCAGCAAAGTGCGGTGTACTTCGCCCTACTAAATTCCTTCTTCCTTCTTGCTAATGACATCAAATCCGGTAGCATTGGAATGATATAGTACGAGAGTCCCCGAAGAGCGAAGTCGATAGCGAGCGAGGACGATCGCACTATCAATGATTAAAATATATAGCAATCCTTGCAGGAGTCGTAAATATTTTTACCCCACCCCAACCCTCCCCGCGAGTTCGGGGAGGGAGTAAGAAATTCACAAATAATTTAGGATTGCTATATAAGTCCGATGCTATCGGAAACGATATGACCAATAACCAATAACTAATAACCAATAACTAATAACCAACAACCAATAACCAATAACCAACAACCAATAACCAATAACCAATAACCAATAACCAATAACCAATAACCAATAACCAACAACCAATAACCAATAACCAATAACCAATAACCAACAACCAATAACCAACAACCAATAACCAACAACCAATAACCAATAACTAATAACCAATAACCAATAACCAATAACTTCCTCATGAATCAACTAAGAATAGTTTCTCTAATTCCCAGCGCCACCGAAATTGTAGCAGCTTTAGGATTAACCGATGCCATTGTCGGCCGTTCCCACGAATGCGACTATCCCGCAGAAATCCAGAATTTACCTGTTTGCACTCAGCCTAAATTCAATCCCGAAGGAACTAGCAGCGAAATTCACAACCGCGTCACAGAATTGTTGCAAAATGCGCTCAGCGTCTATAAAGTAGAAATAGATACTTTAGAAAAATTGCAGCCAACTCACATCATTACTCAAGCTCAATGTGAAGTCTGTGCTTGTTCTCTGACAGAGGTTGAACAAGCAGTCAGCACGCTGGTAAATAGCCAGCCGGAAATTATTTCTTTGCAGCCAAATTTGCTAGCAGAAATCTGGACGGATATTGGGCGAGTTGCTGCTGCTTTGGGTGTCGATGCTCAAAGTACGATCGCACTTTTGCAATCCCGCATCGATGCTATTATCTTAAAAACCGAAACATTAACCGTTAAACCCACAGTAGCCTGCATCGAATGGATTGAACCTTTAATGGCTGCAGGAAATTGGATTCCCGAATTAGTAGCAATGGCGGGAGGCAATTCGCTATTTGGAATAATCGGGCAACATTCCCCCTGGTTAAAATGGGAATCCCTAGTTGAAGCTAATCCCGATATCATTATTTTCATGCCCTGCGGCTTTGATTTAAATCGCACTCGCACCGAAGCAATGCCGATAGCTCAATACACAGAATGGCAAGATTTGCAAGCAGTCAAAACCGGGAAAGTTTACATAACTGACGGCAATTCTTACTTCAACCGGCCAGGGCCGAGATTGGTGGATTCCTTAGAAATTTTAGCAGAAATTATCCATCCCGAAATCTTCGATTTTGGCTATCTTGGTAAAGGTTGGCAGCCATTTTTGCCAGTGTCAGCAGCTAGCTAAAACTTTATCTATACCAATTCAGAATTGCCTGCCTTAAAAATAAGGACACAACAATGTTGTATCCCTACAAAATACCTGTATTTCACCCGATATCAGTTAATTGCTGTAGGGAAACGGCACTGCCGTTTCCGGGGTAATGCGTTCATTGTGTGCCATAAAAATAAGGACACAACATTGCTGTGTCCCTACAAAATACCTGTATTTCACCCGATATCAGTTAATTGCTGTAGATGCAAAAAAGGCTAATCCTACATGGAATCAGGGGGCATCAAAACTTTGTCAATTACGTGAATAACGCCGTTGCTAGCTTTGATATCAGCTTTCACAACATTAGCGCCGCCCACAGTAACTTTGCCGGGAGCAACTACCACTTTCACAGGCATACCTTCAACAGTTTTAACCTCACCGGACTTCAGGCTAGTAGATAAAACCGCACCAGAAACAACGTGGTAAGTTAAAATCTTAGTAAGTTTGGCTTTGTTAGCTGGTTTCAGCAAATTTTCCAAAGTTCCCTTTGGCAAAGCAGCAAAAGCCGCGTCTGTCGGTGCAAAAACAGTGAAAGGGCCTTTTCCTTTGAGAGTTGTCACCAAACCTGCTGCTCCCAAAGCCTTTGTCAATGTCTTGAATTGAGCGTCACCAGATGCAATAGCGACAATATCCTTAGTGGCGGCCATTGGTGTCGGTGCTGCTGCAGTTTTCACATTTCCTGCAACTTGTTGAGTTTGAGTTGCATTAGCAATAGTTGTATTAGAGTTGATGTGAGCCCAAGCCGGGAAAGCAATCAACGCGCTAGCGCCGATTACTCCTGCCAAACCTGTGAATTTTTTGCTCCAGCTAGGTACATTTTGATTTTTCATTGGGCTGAGATTTCCTTATGAGAATAAAAGAGTGAACATGAATACTTGTGTTAGCCAAATTACCACAAAAGATTGGGTTGCAAAGGCTAACGTATAGAGAAAATTTTCGGGGATTTTCGATCGCACCAAAACTCCCTTAATATAACGTAAACTTAGCTAAAAAGTGTCAACCGCTAAATCGGTAACTCAAAACCTCAATCACCGAACCGGTTTGGGGTAAGTCAGCAGGTTTAATCGAAATCGTGTCATTATTCAATCGGCGCACCGGCGTACCATCCATCAGCGCCAAAAAGTCATCTAGCGGCACTAAATCGCACGCTGCTGCATCGGCGGCTTGGGTTTTGTAATGCGTGGGAATCACCATCTTTGGTTTGAGAATTTGCAAAGTTTGCTTTGCTTCCGCCGGAGTGTAAGATTTCGGCCCTCCGCCCACGGGAATCAGCACCAAATCCGGCCGCCCGATTAGGATTTGTTCTTCAATGCCGATCGCGCCAGCAACTCCACCCAAGTGTAAAATCTTAATACCCGCTTGCTGCCACAGCCAAGCCACATTGATCCCAAATCGCCTGCCGCCCTCCCGGTCTTTTTCCGTGCGAATCCCTTGAATCCTCAGCCCGTTAAACCGATAAGCCCCAGGCTCGTACAAAAGGCCGGGATTGCCCGAAAATCCGTCCACCGCCCCTTCATCAAGCAATCTGCTGCTAATCAGAATCAAATCAGTGGGTACTTTGGGAGAGCGATAGCCAGCCGTACAGCCCAGGGGGCGAAAAGGATTCACCAGCACCCTCGCACCGCCACCGGCGAACAAAAAGCAAGTGTGGCCCAACCACTGAACCGATAAAGAATCAGCAGTTTGAGCTTGATAGCTTTCCCATCCAGATGGTAAACCAGTTGCTATAGCGGCTAGCAAACCCGTCTGTGCGTAACGTATTAATTGTCGCCGTTTCATCTTGTGGTTGCGGTTGTCGGGTGTTGGTCGTCTGTTGTTATACCACAAAACACAGTAAGTCGATTTTCGATTTTCGATTTTAGGTTTGAGATTTATATTGTGTGCGATCGCCCTGACAGCACTACAATATGGATCGCACGCGCGAACCGCAGCGATTTCTTCCTGCTTCCTCCCATCCCTTACATCCGTTACAAAAGAAGCGGACGTACTTGCTTCTTACAGTCTTTCTAAGAAATTTCGCAATAACTGCTTTCCCGAAGCAGTCAAAATACTTTCCGGGTGAAACTGCACCCCTTCAATGTGCGGATATTCCCGGTGCCGCACGCCCATAATCGTGCCATCTTCAACCCAAGCCGTAATTTCCAAAACCTCTGGAAAACTCTGCTTTTCAATTACCAAACTGTGATAGCGAGTTGCAATCATCGGCGATTCCACTCCCACAAAAACTCCGACTCCTGCGTGTTCTACCTGAGAAGTTTTGCCGTGCATCAACACTGGTGCAGAAACAATTTTGCCGCCGAATACTTGACCGATACTTTGATGTCCGAGACACACGCCCAAAATTGGCATAGTCGGCCCCAATTCTTTGATTAATTCTAGAGAAATTCCCGCATCTTCCGGCCGCCCCGGCCCCGGAGAAATCACTACGGCTGCTGGCTGCAATTGTCGAATTTCTGCTAAGGAGATTTGGTCGTTGCGATAGACTTGAACTTCGCTGGCTGCGGGCAACTCGGCACCTAGTTCTCCTAGATACTGTACCAAATTGTAGGTAAAACTGTCGTAGTTATCGATGACTATAATCACTGGTTAATTGGGATTTTTGGTTAGAGATTTTTGGTTGGAGATTGATATCAAATCCTGTTCGGTAGTCTAGGAAGAATCGAATCGCGAAGACGCTTGTAGTGCGTTAGAAAGGACGTACATCTTCTGATTTCTCTGACTTCGCGTTCGCGTGCCTCGCGGTTCATTCGATCTTACCACCTATTAGTTATCATTCTGATACAACCGGATTTGATATGACTGGCGGTTTGAATGCAATAGTTAGAAATTTTTAGAGATACAACCAAGATTTAAATAGCTGCAATATGTACGAATCAAACTAAAAACTTCAATTTGGTTATCCCAAACCTCAAATTTTTATCGCTCAATAAGTTATACCAGTTTCAAAATAGAATGCAACTGCGGACAAATTTCAAAACATGATAGTCATAAGTCATTTCCCATTGAAAATCTTCAATGCGAAAATCGAAAATGGCGTTACTGACGGACGATCGCAATTTGAAGCACTTCCCATAACGGAGGAAGCAGGAGTGCAGCAGCAACAATTGCCGCAGCCATTGCCGATACCAGAACTGCTCCGGCCGCGCAGTCTTTGGCAATTTTGGCGAGTTCGTGGTAAGATTGCCCGACCGTTAAGTCTACCACCGATTCGATCGCCGTATTCAAAAGTTCCATTGCTAAAACTATACCAATGGTGACGCCGATCACAGATATTTCTACAGGTTTCAGTTGCAAATATAGCCCTAGTCCGATCGCCAAAGTGCCTATAAAAGTGTGAATCCGAAAATTTCGCTGAGTTTCAAAAGCATAACTCAACCCACCCCAAGCGTATCTAAAACTCGTAGCTAAGCTTGATGCAATTTTCCAGGACAGTTCTCGCTTGTATTTCAAGGCTTTTTTCGGTTCGTTGTCTGTCACACTCGAAGAGTCTTGAGGCACGATCGCAATGTGTGCAATGTTTGATGAAATAGAGGGTCGCTCTAGTGTCATAAATAACCAACTTTAAGTTACAGAGATGAATGAAAGCTAGACTTTTCAAATTTACTTAATCAAGTCTAGTTAACTTTCCTAAGTTTTTACTAAAGTTTTGGTGTAATTTCAGAAAGTTATGTTGGGCTTGATGTGATTGGTTAAGTAACCATCAACTTCAGCTATGCTGTTTGGATCTCAATATCGATCGCCCGCAGCAGTGTTTCTTGTCTGTCTAGCATTTGAGTCAGACTCTCCTCATCCGGGTGATCCCAGCCCAAAAGGTGTAGAAAACCGTGGGCTGCGAGCCAAGCTAGTTCGGTCTTCAGGGGATGTCCTTGCTGCTGGGCTTGTCGCTGAGCCGTATCGATCGAGATTACGATATCACCCAAGTATAAGGGTTCAGAGGACTGCATTTCCTCTAATTGAGGACAGTCTACCTCTAAAGCTGCAAAAGCTAGTACATCCGTCGGTCGATCGAGCTGGCGGTACTGGGCGTTGAGGGCTTGGATATCGGCATCGGCAGTTAAACGCAGGCTGACTTCGTAGCCTGGGGCGGATGGCACATCCGCCTCTTGGTTTTCCAGCCAAACGCTAAACCAATTTTCCCAAGTTTCCGTTGAAATTTCCCCGCTGGCTGCACTTTCAGGGAGGTTTGCACCGTCGGCGGACGATCGGGCTAGCCCGTAACAGTCTTCGACGTTCACCTCAATTAGCATTTTCAGCATTTTTTGTCAAGCAATTTATTCAATTTTTGGGCAATTTCACATTGGGCAGGCTAATCGACTTTTTGCTTTTAGCTGGCAGATTACAGGAATCTGTGGAAGATTGCAACGGGTCGATCGCGCGATCGGACAAAACGGCCCGCTATGGAACCCGCACAGGCGCGTGAGTGTGTGTATCGACGAGGTTTCCAGCGCCCGGTGTTCTAAGAATTGAAATAGCGATCGAGAAAAGCCAAACCGACAAGTACGCCCAAAAGTCCAGCCGCCGTCAAAGCAAAATGAAACAAAGAAGTCGCGCGCTTGCGAACCATATTCCGCATCGCCAGCTTGACATAACTCGGTGGAGGTGCATTGTTTGTCGGCGCTGTCGGAGTTTCGGCGGCGAGCTCTTCGGAAGCGGGAGTTGTGGAGGGAGGTTGACTCATAGCGGTTAGTTTAGAAGGTTAACAGAGGGGCTGCTGAAGACAGACTCGCCACGATGGTAACAAAAATGTAACGTTTTGTGTAGGATTTTTTAGGTTTTCAGAGTACCGCAGGCCCATTTAACGGGAATTATACCAACAGATTAATGTGCGATCGGACTGATTATCACTTCGATATTTTATTTTCCTCTTGAGATACACGAGGATAAATTAAATTCCCGATCCGCGTTCCTCAGCGGTTTAACAAAAATTTTTTAATTGTCAAGTCGCTTTTTCAAGCGACACTCACTTGAGTTAACTCACACGAGTGTCACCAGAAAAAGCGACTGTTAACCAATCGCGACCGGCAGTTATTCATAGATATAGCCACGGAAAAACACAAACAAAATTTTCCGGCTAAAGACCAAACCACAAACTTAAATTACTCTGACAAAAACATGGAAGTTTCGACCTTTGAAATCCTCACAAAGCCGATCGCACCTGTGATTGGCATCCCTCCAGAACTCATCCCAGTTGCTCGCCGAGTCGTTCAGGGATACTTTCTCACTATCTCCAATCTCGAAGCGATCGACTTGCGATATCGGATTGAGTTTACCGTTAGCTTACCCGTGCCGGCAGATCCTAATAAAATCTTGCTCAACAACGCTATTTTAGTTGTTGACGTTGAAGGCAATAACACCCCTGTAACTCTGACTCAGCAGCCGGGAAAACCGAAGGTATATCGAGGATTTTTCACAATACCCGCTCACAAAACTGCATCTGTTGAATTGTTGCCAATTCTGCCAGGAAGTTTGACCCCAGGTTTGTTAGAAGTGCGCGGATATGTCTCCTTGTTTTTGCCGCCGCGCCGCAGCTTTCCGTTCTCTGTACCGCAAAGCGAAAAACCAGTCAAGGTATTATTGAATCCCGAAATTCGCGGTACTTTCTTGCCGAATGGTTTCCCATCAGTACCTAATCCTTCACCAGACTTCGATCAAATTAGTTACACTTTAGCGATCGCCAGTGGAAAAGCCTTGAACGAGATTCCTCCTGAACCTGGACAACCAATCATCATCCATTTGCCAATTGTTGCGCCGATTTTGGAAGAGTTACGCAACGGTACTTTGGACTTGCCTAGTTTGGACGCTGACAATTCAGAAAAAGCTCAAATGCTAGTGCAACTGCTGGCTCAAATCGATACCAACGATGTCAATTTGAAGGAGCTAAATACAGTGATGGATAAATTCGACATTCCTGTCAGAATGTCTCGCAGCTAGAACGGTTGCTAAGAAACTGTAGGGTGAGTAATGCGATCCTACAGTTTCTTACGTTTAATTCAGCCCGCTTATACACTCACTGAGCTTTATTAAAATGTCGAACTCATTTAAATTTCAGCCGATTTCTTTTAGTTGGGTAGCTGTTCACCCGCAGCCCAAAGGTATTGTTCAATTTATTGGTGGAACTTTTTTTGGTAGTTTGCCAACTTTGTTTTATCGATATTTTTTACAGCAGTTGTTTGAAGAAGGTTATACCGTAGTTGCTTTGCCGTTTAGATTTACTTTTCGTCACTGGCCGATCGCTATTGGGTTATTAAAAGAGCAGGAGATACTGAGAACAGAACTGACCGAGATTGCTCAAAGATTAGGCTATGAAAGCGAAATTTATCAAGAACCATCGAGTTATTTTTGGGTAGGTCACAGTCTGGGATGCAAGTACATTGCTCTTTTAGAATTTTTAAGCGACGATCGGTATCCAAATATTGTGGATCAATTCTGCGATCGCCCTGACTACGAACAGATTCAAAGGTTAATCGAAAATCTGGGCATCGACCGACCTTCAATTAAAGGCCAGCCGTCCTTATTACTTGCTCCTGATATCAGCAATACAGAGAGCGCTATTCCACTGCGATCGCTAGCACAATTTTTAGACAAATTCCGCTTAGGAGTGTTGCCAACCAGAGAACAAACTCAATGCTTTGTTGCTAATAGCTCTCTGTTTAATTTGACAGCCATAATTTCTTTCGGTCGAGATGATATTGCTGGTTCTACCAATGATATCAACAAAAGTCCAGAACAACAAAAAATCAGCGATGTACTTTGGCTGATAGAACAGCTAAGTGATAGACAATTGCCATTATTGAGCCAGGAAATAGAAGGGAAACATTTAGAGCCAGTGGGCATCAAAATTGGCAATTATATTGTTGACCTCAATCCTTGGGATAAATTCATTAAACCTCTAAAAAGCCGATTTCTTGAATATTGGTCTGTTCATTTTTTGGATGCTTTGAAAAAGCGGTTAGGCGCTTAACTATCAGTTGTTATTTGCGATCGCCCTTTCAATCCCCTTTCCCGCAACAAAGCATCCGCCCAAGCAGCATCGGCTTCCGACAGTGCGGGAAGGGCTGCGGCGGTGTAATCTATTCTAAAATCATAGGCGGCGCGATCGTACACTGTATTCAACAACGCCTGCAAATCTACAATTGGTTCCACATCGCCCGCGCGCAAAGGCAAGGGAAACTGAGGAATCATATCCGGTAAATTGAAAAGGTACAAATCTGCCAAAGGCCTTTGATTTGCCCGACTCACTAAAATCCGATAACTTCCCTCAATATCGTTACCAAAAACTGGTAGAGGTTGGTAACTTCGTAGCAAGTCAATCTCTACCATGTGACTCCGACTACCAAACACCTTTTCTCGCTTTTCTTCATACATTTCTCGCCCTTTCCCAGGACGCTTGTTGGCGGGTGACAGCACTTCAATCACTGTCACAACTTCCCTAGTTTCTGTATCTCGCACCTCTAGATAGGCTTCCCTAAATTCGACAGGTACTGGCACTCTTACTTTCAAAGCTGTTACAGGTGGTGCGGCAACTGCGATATTAGAAGAAGTAGGGTTTGTTTGAATTGGAGAGCGCTGCACGGTGACATCAGGAATCCCCACTAATAGGGAATTTTCCCCGCTAATCTCATAAACTCTTTTTTCAATATCAACGATATATCTTGGCAGCAACTGCGGCACTAATGATTCAAAAATGCTACTAATTAGCAAGTGATGTACTTGGGGCCAAAAGTCAGGACTTTCTAAATAGGGATTCATCCCCGGAAATGGATTAGGCATAGTAATATATTGTTGAAATTTTCCACATAATTAACCCCTTAAGCCTGTCTCCCGCAACAAACCATCAGCCCAAACTGTATCGGCTTCCGACAGCGCAGGAACGGGTTCGGCGGTATAATCGATTCTAAAATCATAGGCGGCGCGATCGTAAACCCCATTTAATAACGCTTGTAAATCTACAATTGGTTCCACATCGCCTCCGCGCAAAGGCAAAGGAAAAGCCGGAATTGCATCCGGTAGATTAAACAAATACAAATCAGCGACGGGGCGACAATCTCCCCGACTCACCAAAATCCGATAACTTCCCTCAATATCATTCCCAAAAACAGGCAAAGGTTGGTAACTTCGCAGCAAGTCAATTTCCACTAAGTGCGATCGACTTCCGAACACCTTATACCGTTTTTCCTCATACATCTCCCGCCCTTTGCCGCGCTTGTTCGTCGGCGAAAGCACTTCTATTACTGTAACTACTTTCTTAGTTTCCTGTTCTATTACCTGCAAATAACTTTCTCTAACTTCCACCGTTGTAGGCACTCTCACTCTCAAAGCAGTCACAGGCGGCGACATGACAGCAATATTTCCAGTGCTAGAAGTTGCTGGAATTGGCGCTCGTTGCACGGCCACATCGGGAATACCGACCAATAAAGCATCTTCCCCGCTGATTTTATAAATTCTTTGTTCGATGTCCACTAAATACTTAGGCAGCAGTTGCGGAGTCAAAAAATCTGCGATCGCTACTATCAACCGATTGTGAACCGCCCGCCAAAAATCAGGACTTTCTAAATAGGGATTCATCCCCGGAAAAGGATTAGGCATAATCGTACCTCCCGTTGATTACTATCATTTTAGCAAACAGATTAGAAAAACGCAGACAATATCAAACTATCATCTGCGTTAATCCCCGTGCATCTGCGGTTAAAAAACTCCCCTAAAAATCGCCGTAACTGCTAATCGCCCTCTGCAACCTCCCAATAACTTCATCAACCGAAATCGCCCCCAACTCCCCAGAAGCCCGAGTCCGAATATTCAAACTATTAGACTCAACCTCCTTCGCACCCACAACACTCATCACCGGAATTTTATCCTTCTCAGCATTGCGAATTAACTTGCCCAAACGCTCGCTATTCTCATCAGCTTCAGCGCGAATATTTAGCGCCTGCATCTTCGCCGCAACTTCCTTCGCAAACGGCAAAAACTCCGCGCTCACAGGCAACAACCGCACCTGAACTGGTGCTAACCACAGCGGAAAATCCCCCGCATACTGTTCGATCAAAATCCCGATTAATCGCTCCAAAGAACCGAAAGGAGCGCGGTGAATCATCACCGGACGCTTGCGAGTGCCGTCTTCAGCAACGTATTCCAAATCAAAACGTTCAGGCAAATTGTAATCTACCTGAACAGTTCCCAATTGCCATTCTCTATCCAACACATCTTGGAAAATGAAATCGAGTTTAGGGCCGTAAAAAGCCGCTTCCCCGATTCCTTCAAAATAATTCATTCCCAAAGTTTCCACCGCGCGGCGGATTGCACCTTGAGCCTTTTCCCAAGCTTCATCGGAACCGATGTATTTCTCTAAATTTTCTGGATCGCGGAAACTCAAACGTGCTTTAAAATTCTTCAGTTGCAGGCTCTTGAATACTGATAGAATTAAATCCACCACGCTCAAAAATTCAGCATCCAACTGTTCCGGTGTCACGAATAAGTGGGAATCATCCACCGTAAAGCCGCGTACCCTGGTTAAACCGCCCAATTCTCCCGATTGTTCGTAGCGGTAAACTGTGCCGAATTCGGCTAAGCGCATCGGCAATTCGCGATAGGAACGCAGTTCGCTTTTGTAAATTTGAATGTGAAAAGGGCAGTTCATGGGTTTCATGACAAAACCCTGTTCGTTGGCTGCCGCTTCTGCATCTTCAGCCATCAGCGGAAACATATCTTCTTTGTATTTCTGCCAATGTCCAGAAATTTTGAACAAATCGACTCTGGCGATGTGCGGTGTCACAACTTGCAAGTAGCCGCGCTTGATTTGTTCTTGTTTCAAGTAATCTTCTAGAATACTTCTCAAAATAGTGCCTTTGGGTGTCCACAAAGGCAAACCGGGGCCTACCGCATCGGCAAAAATAAATAAGCCTAATTCTTTGCCTAATTTACGGTGATCTCGTCTTAGGGCTTCTTCTTTGCGGTGCTTGTAGGCTTCTAGCTGTTCGGGTGTTTCCCAAGCTGTGCCGTAAATTCGCTGCAACTGAGCTTTGGTTTCGTCGCCGCGCCAGTATGCTCCGGCGAGACTTTCTAGCTCGATCGCCCTTCCGTTGATTTCATTGGTATTATCCAAATGGGGCCCGGCGCACAAATCCCACCATTCGTCACCCAAATGGTAAAGAGTAATCGGTTCAATCAAACCATCCAAAATTTCTAATTTGTAAGGTTCATTAATCTCCTTAATTCTGCGTTGGGCTTCCTCGCGGCTGACTTCTTCCCGAGTTACAGGCAATTTGCGGTTGATGATTTTGATCATTTCTTTTTTAATTGCCTTGAGATCCTTTTCGGTAAAAGGTTCCGGGCTGTCAAAATCGTAATAGAAACCGTTTTCAATCCAAGGGCCGATTGTTACTTGAGCCTTGGGAAATAACTTCTGTACCGCCATCGCCATAACGTGAGATGTGGTGTGGCGAATTTTTTTTAGTTGCTCCGACTCGCTGGTGCGGGGCAACTGAATTTTAACGGACTCTTCTGGAGCGTTCATGGATTCTGAGCTAGACATCGGCTGAATTTAGCAATTAATGAGAGTTGCAGTTGCTTCTATCTTACTCAGAATGGGACTGCAACCGCTGACTTCCGGCTGGGGAACTGTTACAGGAGTGCCAACTAACCGTAGGGTGCGTCAGCGGGGCAAAGTCTTTAGTCTGGGGTAGTCACATTCAGCCCGCTGACGCACCCTACAATCTAACTCCGGCACGCAATGCGAGGCCAGAAACCGGGTTTTTTACCCAATCACCCGGCTGTAACGAGATATTGCGTGAAAAAACCCGGTTTCTAACTACCCGTGCGATCGCCAACTAATTTGGCATAATTTTAGGATTTTGACTCAAAAATCGCCGCTCGTATGGTTAAGTTTATTCACGCCCACCTGCTAGTTTTTTTAAATCCTTGAATTATTGTTAATAATATGTTACAGATTGTAAAGCACGTTTAAGGTTAGAATAAATAGATAACCCAATTTTTATTCATGCTTAATTCCAATTTGCCGGAATCAGAGTTGCTCAAATCCCTACTGGAACCGCTGTTAGAGGATTTTAAATACTGGTTCGAGCGATCGACCACTCTCTTAGAAACTGAGGAAATTCCTTTTCTGAGCGGCGAGGATCAATCCGACTTGCTGGCGCGAGTCAAACAGGCTCAGCAAGAAGTAGGCGCCGCTAAAGCTCTATTTCAAGCAACCGGAGGTCAAGTTGCAATTGAAACCGCAGCACTGATGCCGTGGCACAGACTGCTCGCCGAATGCTGGCAAGTATCGGCTCGCTTTCGTTCGTCGCAGTCAGCTCCCCGTGAAAAATAAGGAAGCGAGTTGAAGTTAAACTTGTTGTTAAATCCCAAACAAGAGGAAATGTCGCGGCCGATTTGAAAAGTTCCAACAGATTTCCAGTTAATAAGTTATTACTTGCTGAAACACGTTTGTAAACTGCTGTGCGGCTGTTTAGCCGGGAGGAAAATATCATGTTACACCTGCTTTATATTTTAGCTTTCACCGTTCTGGCCTTTCTGGCAGTCGGTAACTTAATCCGCAGTCTAGTCACGGTAGGTATGGAGTCCCAGCGCCCCCAACAATTCAGGGCAAATCATGGCTCCGCATCCTATCCTCGCTCTCAAGCTGTACCCCATCCAGAACTGTTAGACGAATACGGAAACGTTGTCAACGAGCCGCTGTTAGTGATGCGTTCGCTGACTGTCCAAGATGCCCGCGAACAATTAGATGCTCTCTACAAATCATCTCCCGGCGGCAGCGACGAAGGGGGCGAACGACGCTAATTTAATCGCAGTCGCAGCATTTATACTCAGAGTCGCTGGTACTGAAAAAAATAATTGGCCGTTAGTTTCTCGCTAACGGCCAATTTGTAGCGACTTTTGAGAGATACTGGAAAAATATCGATCTCAACTTACGGTCGATCGCTTTCCAGTTTTGTCAACGGCAAAAATGCACGTTTAAAGCTAGATGATCGTCCCTATTTCGCTACTGGCAGAACTTCTGCAAGCTTTGCCCCCACTGCGGGCACAAATTTATTTCAAATCTTCCATGACAGCGCTGTCTCACGCGATGGAAGACTTGGTTTTGGCTGGCTCCGACGACCAACCGCTAGTGATTGCTAGTTTTCAGCGAGAACGCTTCTACCTGCAGGAAGCTCACCGCTATCGGCGAATGGCCACTCTATCTTCTCAGGTATACGTGCTAGCAGCACCGGAAACTGAGTTTAAAAATTCCTCGGAATATTACGAAACTGTGGCGTTTGCACCGGAGGACACATTAAGTCAGGAGTGGCACTTAGTGGTGCTGGGACAACACTACTCAACTTGTCTGATTTGTCAAGAAAAAATTGTGCCGATCGAGAATCAGGACGATCGCGGCCCGCTGTTGATGGATCAAGGTCGCAGATTTGAGGGAGTTTGGACATTCGACAGGGAGGTAAGCTGCAAAGCTGCCGAATTGTTGCTCGATCGCATTGTCAAATATCGCCCGGAATTGGCTGAAAAGATCGATCGAGCGCGCACAACTTACAAGCTGGGAAAAAAAACCAAAAAAACCAGGAAATCCGCGACTTCCCAAGCCACCAAACCAGAAAAAAGCGCGCCAAAAAACTCAAGAATTCCCAATCCCAAATTGAGCGACGCTTTTACCAAACGCTTAGTAACCTACTTGCAATCAGGCCAGCACAAACTGCTGAAAGCCTACAGCGCGATCGCCGCCCAAGAACGCAAAGAACGCCTCATAAACTTAATTACAACGGCAATGCGGCAGTCTCTCAACCCGCAAGAAATCGTCGAAGTCGCAGTGCAAGAACTGGGAACAGCTTTGTCAGCTAGCCGCTGTTTGATTTATCGCTGCAAAGCCGCAGATGTGTCGGTCAAAATCGATCGCGAGTTTTTGCGCCTGGGTGCTAGTTCTCTCTTAAATCAGACTTGGCCATTGCAGGAAAATCCCATATTCCGCGATGCGGTAGCGCGGCAAGAGCGAGTTTACATCCAAGACACAGCACAACACCCGCTGATTGTCGATACAAAATATTTGGGCAAAATTGTCAAAAATTGGCAGATCGTCTCTTGGTTGATGGTGCCGGTGCTTTATCAGGGGCGGATTTTGGGCATGGTGGAAATGCACCAGTGCCGATCGACTTCGCCTTGGGAAGAAGACGAAATTGCTCTAGTAGAGGCGATCGCCACCCAACTCGGAGCAGCCTTAATTCAAGCAGAAACCTACGCTAATTTAGAAGAACTCAACCAACAATTAGAAGCATTAGACCGCACTCGCAGCAATCTCATAGCCATCACCGGACACGAACTCCGCACTCCGCTATCGACAATTCAAGTATGTCTGGAAAGTTTGAACTCCGAGCCAGATATGCCCCAAGAATTGCGAAAAATTATGTTAGAAACAGCCCTCGGAGATGCCGATCGAATGCGTAAACTTGTCCAAGATTTTTTAACTCTTTCTAACCTAGAAAGCGGACAAGTTAAATGGAATGTAGAATCGCTGACGCTGCAAGAATGCGTGGATTTGGCCCTCAGCAGCGTGCGATCGCGCGGCGGACTCGATCGACAGTTACCGGAAATTATCACCGAAGTATCCGCAGAATTGCCATTAGTCCAAGCAGACGGCGAGTGGTTAGTGGAGGTGCTGTCCAAACTCCTAGACAACGCCTGCAAATTCACCACAGCGGAGGGAAGCGTCACCATCAGAGCCAAATGCAACGGTTCTGCGATGGTAGAAGTGCTGGTAGCCGATACGGGGCGGGGAATCGAGGCGAATAGCTTGAAAGTAGTGTTCGATCGATTTTATCAAGAAGAAGGAGCATTGCGGCGCAGCGCCGGCGGTACCGGTTTGGGATTGGCAATTTGCAAGCAGATTGTCGCCGGCTGGGGCGGTAAAATTTGGGCAGATTCCCCAGGAAAAGACCGAGGAAGCGAATTTCACTTTACTATTCCAATTGTTTAGAATCAATTGACAAATTAAACCATAATAAAAACGGTTTAATCCTTCAGAATGCGAGTCCTCTGATTTCCGTGGACTCGCATTCCGAACGATCGAACCGTTTTTGTAATGCGTAATTCAACGAAAATGACTAATGATATCAATTCCGGTTGCACTCAGACATGATGTTAACTGTCAACTGTTAACTGTTGACTGTTAACGGTTAACTGTTAACTGTTAACGGTTAACTGTTAACCGTGAATTTACTATTCCGATGAAGAGAGGATTTGATATGACTAATGACTACTGACTACTGACTACTGATACCATTTCTCTAAAATCATGCAATACTCTCCGACCCCCCCTAGCCCCCCCTTAGCAAGGGGGGGGACAAGAATACTGTTATTTCGTTTGAAATTGGTATGACTAATGACTACTGACTAATTACTGTTAGCTGTTAGTTGTTATTTGTTAGTTGTTATTGGGAATTGAGAATTGAGCTCTAGCGTTGTGGAGGGATTGGAAATTCGTAGCCAGTAACCAATAACCAATAACCAATAACCAATAACCAATAACTAATAACCAATTCCCAACAACTAATGACTACTGACTACTGACAATGACTCCCCTACATCGGAATACCAATCGTAAACTCTGTCCCCCATTCTAAGGAAGACAAACATTCCAAAGTTCCCCCATGTTTTTCAGTCACTATCTGATAGCAAATAGACAGTCCCAATCCCGTACCTTTACCTTCTACTTTCGTTGTAAAAAACGGCGTAAACAATTTTGTTTTTACAGCTTCCGGCATTCCCAGCCCGTTGTCAGCAATCCGAATCACAATCTTGTCAATTATTTCCGCTTCTTTCTCGCAAACTACCGCCGTAGAAATTAGAATTGTATTCGGATTTTCTTCAATTTCAGCGTAAGTTTTGCCCGCATTAGCTTCTTCAAAAGCATCTATCGCATTAGCAATCAAATTCATAAATACTTGATTGAGTTGTCCGGGATGGCATTCTAATTTTGGTAAATTACCGTAATGTTTAATAACTTTAATAGCCGGTCTGTTGTTTTTCGCCTTGAGCCGGTGAGACAAAATCATTAAAGTAGTTTCCAGGCCTTCGTGGATATCAACTGCTCTTTTGTGCAGAGTGTCGGTGCGGGAATAGTTGCGTAGAGATTGCATAATGTCGCGGATGCGATCGATTCCCATCTTCATTGACTCCGCAGTTTTGGGCAAATCAGCTAATAAATACTCTAGCTCTATCGATTCAATTTCCTGTTCAATTTCTGTTCCCGGTTCGGGAAATTTTTCTTGATAAAGATTCACCAAATTAATTAAATCAGCAATATATTCTTGGACGTAGTGCAAGTTCCCAGAAATAAAGCCAATAGGATTGTTCACTTCGTGAGCAACTCCAGCAACCAGTTGTCCGAGTTGCGAGATTTTTTCAGTTTGAACTAATTGCGCCTGAGTTTTTTGCAGTTCCATCAATATGTTTTCTAAATTTTCAGCTTTCTCTCTCAGTTGAGTTTCTGATGCTTGCAAAGCTTGTTCCGCTTGCTTGCGGTGACTGATATCGCGACCAATTGACAAAGCATGGGGTTTCCCTTTGTATTCAAAAAACTTGGCTCTAATCTCAAGATCGAATTCTGTACCGTCTTTTCGCAGCACCACAGTTTGACAATAAAATTCTTGGCGCGAGATGATGGTTGCGATAAACTCATCGAACAGATGTACGTAATTTGGGTGCTGGACATCGAGGGGACTCAAGCTCAAAAATTCCTCCCCAGAATAACCGTACATTTCGCACGCTATCGGGTTTACTGCCGCAAATTTTCCGGTTTCCAAATCTACTAAGGTAAGTCCGTCTGCTACACTCTCAAAAATACTGCGGTACTCTTCTTCTTTTTGGGCGAGTTCGACTTGGGATTGTTGTAAATTTTCTAGGGATTCAGCTAATTGGCGGGATTGATTTTGTTCGCTAGCGTACAAGCGCGCATTTGCAATGGCAATTGCTGCTTGTGCGGTCAACATTTCCAAAAGTTTTAACCCTTCTTGGGTGAAGGCTCCGGGCACGAAGTTATTTTCTAAATAAACTATACCGATCGACTTTCCTTGATAGACTATTGGCGCGCACAAAACCGACTTTGGTTGATAATGTTGAATGTAGGTATCAAAGTGGTAAAGTGTTTCTTTAGCTGCGTCGATTAGCACCAGCGGTTCCTGAGTTCTAGCGACGTAATTGATGAGGGAAATAGGAACTTGGGAGTTGTTTTGGATTTGGTGCAATTCTTCAAATATTGCATGATCGGGCCGATCGCTATCCGACACTTCAACAAACAAGTATCCGTCTCGTTCTAAAAGAATGCAGCCGGTTTGGGCTCCCGCATTTTCTAAAATAATATGCAGCAGTTTTTTTAACAATTTTTCTAGGACAATTTCGCTAGAAATAGCCTGGGAGGCTTTAATTACTGTTTTTAAGTCAAAAATATTGACATCAGCGGCTGTACTTGCAGTTCTAGCGATCGTTGTCGGAGTATCGCTGATTTTGTTAAACCAATCGAGATAAAATTTTTCTAGTCGATCGACTTTGGCAGTTGCACCCCACTCTAGATAGCAAAAGCGAGCGTCATTGAGATATATTTTAGCGAGATTGTAACGATTTTCTGCTAGATAAAATCGGGAAGCTAATTCATTGGCTAGGGCAGCATTTTGGACGAAGCCATGTTTGAGCGCGGAGGCGATCGCCCGATCGTAATGTTGTGCTGCTGTGTAGCTGTCTCCTGACAACCTCGCGATTTCTGCCTGAATTAATGAATATTTGTGCAGGTAATTTGCAGGGGAATGCTCTGCAAAATCTCGAAATTGGTCTCGACTAATCTTGAGCTGTTTTCGGTAGAGCTTGGACTCGATATCGTTGGCTGTTGTGCAAGCAGCAGCTAGGGCGATCGCGTGATGGAAGCAAAAAACGGGATTGACAAAATGTCCTGCGCCACCTTTCAAAAATTCTGCACCTGCGAGAGCATATTCTAATGCCCGATCGACCTCGCCAAACCAATTAGCTAGGGTGAGTTTGTAAAGATAAATTACAAAAGCAGTGGTAAGATCGGCAGAGGAATTCGCGAATGCTAAAAGCTGCTGTTCGTCGATGAAGGTTTCCGGTTCTAGGGCGGTTCCTTCTGGGGTGGTGAGTTGGGCGATCGCATTTTTGGTCAGCAAGTGATAAGCTAACATATTGCGATCGATCTTTGAGAGTACGGGAATAAATTTATCAGCAATTTCCGTAGATTTAGTCAAAGATTCGTTGCCAAAAAAGCCGATCCACAGATAATTAATCGAAGCGTATCCCGACCACTGATAAGCACCTGTTTCTAAACCGCTACTGAAAGCTTTTAGTATAAAAGGCTTGCACTCATCAATATATTTCATGTAATGTAAAGTTAAAGCTCCCCACATATGGAAAATACCAGCACCTAACTCTTTATTATCCCAGCGTTCGTAGAGGTTGAGCGATAGTTTTCCGGCGCTGCTACCAGCCTTGATGTCGCGATATTTGTTGACCAAAGTAAAGGCGTACAAAGTGTAAGCAAAGGCGGAAAATTGAGAATTGCCGTACAGTATGCTCGTTTGCACAAACTTCATCGCGCAGAGATATTGAGCGTTGGGACTGGTAAAATAGGCGATCGGGAAAAGTTCTTTCAAAATCCGATGAGCTGCCAGTTTTAGCGGATCGGTAAGTTCTGGTAAATATGCCAATCTATCGATCGAGCCACCAATCATCCTCTTCGTATCGGCTAATTCACTGGCTAGAAAATCATCATCCGGGTACGGCTCAATATCAATCCCCAAAGAATTTAAGGCTTCAATCCCTAACTGATAAGCAGCAGATAAATCATTCTTCATCCGCAGACAAATTATTTTTAATTCTGCGATCGAACACCGTTCTAACAAAGTCTGACATTGGGGTAAAATCCTATCAAAAATAGCTAAAGCTGCATCATTTTTGCCATTCAAATATTCCGCCTTACCCAGTTCTAAATTTAGCCTCAAACTCAAGGCATAATTATCTTGCCAACTTGACACCGGCAAACAGTCGCACCCAGCTTGAAAAAAAGTAAGTGCATCTTCAAAAGCCGAAGCAGCTTTGGCAGTTTTCCCTGCTTGTAAATTTAATGCTGCTAATTCATAAAATTCTTCAACATCCACAATCAACCCGCGAGCCAAGTTCAAATGATTGACAATATAAAAAATCTGTTTTTGGCGTTGGGCTTCATTGCTTAAGGTTAACAACAAACGTCCCAGCTTCCAGTGCACAGATTGTTTTTGCGAGTCAGGAATCATCACGTAAGCGGCTTGTTGAACCCGATCGTGTAAGAATTTATAGCGCGCTTTGTCGGCTATTTTTTCCAAATCATTTAATTCCTGCTGCTCAAATACTTGCGGTAATCGATAGCCACAACCTAGAGGCAAAATCAACCCTACTTCCAACGCTTCCCACAAGTCTTGTGCTGTTTGAGTCAAAGATTGTTCGCTCAATACTGACAATATATCTAAACTAAATTCATTGTCTGTACAAGCTGCCAACTGTAAAATCCTCTGAGTTGGCTCTGACAAATTTTGAATTTTTTTGACCATTAAGTTGACTACATTTTCAGAAATATTTTGCTCTTTAATTTTTTGAATATCCCACTCCCATTCGCCGCAGGTTGGGTTAAATACTAGCAGTTTTTCATGATACAAAGATTTCAATAATTGCTTTACAAAAAATGGGTTGCCATTAGTTTTTTTTAGCATTAATTTTGCAAAATCTGCCGTTTGTTTGCATTCGCATTTTAAAGTTTCCGAAATTAATCGGTTTACATCATCAATTGCTAAGGGTTGCAGCCGAATCTTGGTCGTCGGAATTCCTGTTTCCTGAATTACTTCAGTAGCCAGCATAAACGGATGGGTCGGGCTTACTTCATTATCTCGATAAGCAAGAATTAGCAGAAAGTAAGGGTTTTTGCCAAAGCTATTTTTTTGGTATAAATTGATTGTTCCAGCATCCATCCACTGACAGTCATCGAGAAACATTACTAAGGGATGTTCCGCAGTGGCAATTGCTTGAAATAACTGCTGAATTACTCGGTAGAAGCGGTTTTGAGATTCAACTAAACCAAGTTTTGGTACGTCTGGTTGCTCGCCCAAAATCAGTTGTAATTCCGGGACGGCCTCGATCGCAACTTTGGCATTTTTTTGCAAAGCGTTGAGTAAAATTTTTCGCCATTCTGCTAACTGAGTTGGGTTTTCCATCAAAATTTGCTTGACTAAGTTACGCATAGCTTGAGTGAGACAAGCATAGGGAATATTTCGCTTGAATTGGTCAAATTTACTAGAGGTGAAGTAGGCACGCTGCCGCGTTAAATTGGGGATAATTTCATGGACTAATGCAGATTTGCCGATGCCGGAGTAGCCGCTTACCAGGACAATTTCACTGCTGCCGTTGCTGACGCGACTGTACACTTGCAATAGTTGTGCCATTTGCGTTTCTCGTCCGTAGAGTTTCTGAGGGATTGACAACTGACTGAGGGTATCGACTTGTCCGGGAATAAAGTTAACAATTGTTCCTGACTTCTCGATTTGATTTTGGCAGCGTTCTAAATCTGCTAACAATCCTGTAGCTGTTTGATACCTGTCTTCAGCATTTTTTGCCATGAGTTTTGCCACAATTTGGGTCAAAACCGGGGGAATTTGTGGGTTGAATTGTTGTATGGGAAGGGGTTGTTTGGCAATGTGACAGTGTAGAATTTCTAATGGATCGCTACTGGTAAATGGTAATTGTCCTGTCAGCAGTTCGTAAAAGGTGACACCGAGAGAGTAGAAATCGCTGCGGTAGTCTAGAGGGCGGTTCATCCGCCCTGTTTGTTCTGGCGACATATAGGCCAGGGTTCCTTCTAGGCGATCGGGATTTTTTAAGTCTGTTTGTTCTTTTCTTAACCACGAAGCGATGCTAAAATCAGCAACTTTTATTTGCTTGGTGTGGGGATTGATGATAATGTTCTCAGGTTTAATGTCTTTGTGAATAACTTGATTTTCATGCAGAAATATCAAAGCTTTGGTGATGGGCACGACTGTGTTAAAAAAATCGACAAGGGATAATTGGTAATTGGTGGCACTCGCTGGTGGACTATTTGTTTGCCCTGCGGCACATTTTAGCCGATCGCCTAGGGTGTTTATCCATTGTTTGAGGGAGATTCCTCCAATATCTTCTAATACTAATACTAAGTAATTTTGATGCGTTTCGAGTCGATAAATTTTGATGACATACTGAGAATCGAGATGTTTGGCGATATGATATTCGTGTTTGAACCTGGCAATCTGTTCGAGGGTAGGATAGTCAATTTTTAAAATTTTGAGAATAACTAACTGTTTTTCGTCTGTCGATACTGCTCGGTAAATAACTGTGTTAGTTCCTTGGTGAATGAGTTCTTGTAAGTTGTAACCCGAAATTTCCGAAGCTGGCAGCATAGTCGATCCTTCCCAGTTTATAATTAAGTTCTTATTCTAGAATTTGACATCTCGATCCAAGATGAACGGCGGGCGATCGCCTGGCCGCAAACAAGCAGGTTTGAAAGATATATCGATCGCCAAATTTAAAAATTACTTACGTATTTACAGGTGTTTTTTTATATTCCCGGACGTAAAACAAACCGATTTCTACGAAAAATAGTCGATAATTCCGAGAGATGCTTGACACAGAAACCGGGTTTTTGGCCCCGCGTGCGTCTGGGATTGTTTAAATAGACTTCTCCAAGAATGGTTGTAAAGCAGGCTCTTCGAGGCTGTTCTTTAAAGGCGGTTCTGGAGATTGCTAATAAATCGAGCGATCGGGAAATTGCCGCTTTTGATTTTTCATTTTTGTTGTGTAAGTGTTGCAGGCTTTACATTAAATCTTACAACATCGCGCCGATCGCTGTAAATTAAGTTTATTAAAAATTAATAATAAAAGCGATAGGGTAAATAAATAGATTGTGATCGCGAGGAAAAGAAAAGCAATCGCAGAAAGATTGTGTTTTTATCGAAGTCGAGCGGGACTGCTTTACTTGCATAAAAAATCAGATTGATAGATGGTTGTAAGCTGGAGAATTTACTGAGATGTCAACTGTTGTTTTTTAGTGACGGCTGCGGAAATTACTTATATCAAAACTCTTTTTGTAGGATGCGGCGGCAAAGATTGAGCAGATTGGCTTAAAAACTGGGTTTCTCAGTTTTAGGTGCGTAGGTGTCGATCGACTAACTCGATCGATCGCCCGATGCAGCTTAACACAAAAAAGTTTTCAGCGCCGAACCAGCCTCCTCCTCTAGCCTTCTCACCCTCAACCCTCACCCTATGAAATACACCTTTCAGGTGATGCCGCAGGCGCGGTGTTTATGTTTAGGATCGAAAGTATAGAAGCAGATTCAGGACGCGCTGGCTTTGTTAAACCCGGTGTTTAGGCAAAATTTCGGGTGTGGCCCTAGCGATGCTGGCGAGAATGAAGTTGGAAGGCGCACAAATCTTGATATCGCGTTTGTTCGATCAACCACAATAAAATGCGATCGCGCGTGGGGAATTGCGGGCGTACTACAAACCGTTTTTGTTGCGGTAATCTACCAGACATGATGTGATATCAATTCCGGTTCCACTCCTCATGATGTTAACTGTTAACTGTAAACAGTCAACAGTCAACAGTGAATTTACTATTCCGATGAAGAGAGGATTTGATATGAGATGCTAAAAGTCGATCGAATCGGTTGAGACACTGCCATCGCCAGTATTGATTCGCCAAAACTTGAGGATGCAAATGTTTCGCCCGGAAAAACTTTTTTACAAACAGAATAGTCAAACCTAAAGGTTACGAAATTTATTATGTCACTTAAAACTCGGATGAATTCTACCGAAGCTATCGCCAACCACCCGCAACTGCAATTAGGTTCTCAAGGTAAAGCCGTGTTGGAACTAGAACAACTGCTAACCAAGCTGCGCGTTTACCGGCAGCCTGCAAAAGGAATTTTTGACAAAGCAGTGGAATTTGCTGTGAAACTGTATCAGTTTCGGGTTTTCTTGCCGCCGGACGGTATTGTCGGGCCGCTTACTTGGCAGGCCCTTGATACTCAATCTCCGGTTAATATGCCGGTACTCAGATTCGGCAGTTCTGGGGAAGCAGTCGCTACTGTTCAGGAAGTTTTGAGGCTTTCCCAGCACTACAGTGGTGAAATTGACGGCCAATTTTCTACTTTGACAGAGAACGCTGTTCGCGCATTTCAAAAAAGCTTTGGGATTGAGGCCGACGGGGTTGTCAACCGAGAAACTTGGACTGCTTTGAGTCAAATTCCGCGCGGTTATGACCCTCATTGGTTCTTGACTTAGGCTTGGTGCAGTAAATGGTGCGATCGCCCGCACAGAGAAAACTGGGGGAATATGCGATGCTTTGGGTGCGCTACAAACACCCGAAGCATTGCATTTTTATTGAGCTATTATTTGGGGGATTTGTATTTGATAATTATGTTTTCTAAGTTTGGCAAAAATTACTAATTATCAATTATCAAATACTAATTAGCAATTATCAGAAAAGATCGATCGCCCAAAAACTGTTAACTTTCCTTACAATTTTGAGAACAGCGCGCAGTCTGGATGATAGGATGCCGTAAAATCCTTTGGATATATCTATGGCAGAAGAACTGACTGGACAACCCCCAATCTTCGGCGGCAGCACCGGCGGCTTGCTGACCAAGGCGCTAGTTGAAGAGAAGTATGCTATCACTTGGACTAGCCCCAAGGAGCAGGTGTTTGAAATGCCTACAGGTGGCGCTGCGATTATGCGTCAAGGCGACAACTTGCTGTATCTGCCCCGGAAGGAGCAGTGCATCGCTTTGGGCGGCCAGCAACTGCGGGCGAAATTCAAAATCTCGAACTACAAAATCTACCGCGTATTTCCCGACGGTTCTAATGAGTACCTGCATCCCAAGGATGGCGTGTTCCCCGAGAAGGTGAACGAAGGTCGTCCCTACGTCGGTAAGATTGACCGCAATATCGGCAGCAACCCTAATCCGATTAAGGTGAAGTTCACCGGTAAGAAAACCTACGAAGTTTAGGTTTTGAGCTAATCGCTGAGCTTGAAAAGGTAATAAGGCCCCAAAAGCTCAGTTAAGACCGATCGCCCGCAGGCCCCCCAAACAAAAAGGAGAAGAGTATTCTCTTTCCTCCCCATTTTTTTTGGTAATTGAGGGCTATCGAGACTGGATCGTCTCAGTTTTGCTTTGTAGTGCTGTCCTCGATCGCTTGGTTCTACAAGCAAGCGGGGACAGCATTATAATAAAAAAAAGGCTTTTTCCCAATGCAGGAGATACTCCCATCGAGACTCCGATCGAAGCAATATTTTTTAATAACTTTAGGGTTGATCTGACAGCAACGGGCCGCGCCCGACTGCTGCCAATTTCCAATATAATTAAAACTTAATCATTAATTAAAAATGAATGTCGCAATCAGGCGAGCAACACCAAGTGATATCGATGTTTGCGCTCGCATTAATCATGAAGCTTTTAAAGATATTTCCGATCGCCATTTCTTCCCTCACACAGATTTTATGACGGTAGAGTTGGCTGCCGAAATCACTCGGTTTTGGATTGAAAATCCCTCGTATTTCGGCATCGTAGCCGAGAGTTCCGGTGCGGTTGTCGGCTGCGGTTTTATGGACGAACGCAACCCGATTCGCGGTATCGGGCCAGTTAGTGTCGCAAGCGCTTTTCAAGGCCGCGGCGCGGGACGAGAAATCATGAAAGCCTTGCTGGAACGGGGAAAAGACGCGGAGGGCATCCGTTTGGTGCAAGAATCTTTTAACATGGCTGCGCTGTCGCTGTACGCTTCTCTGGGTTTTGAGGTGAAAGAACCTTTCGTGCTAATGGAGGGGAAGTTTCGCAGCCAGCCGCAGTATGGGTTTGAGGTGCGGCCGCTGACTGCTGAGGATGTGGGCGAATGTCAGGCTTTGTGCGAAAAAGTATGCGGGTGCGATCGAACTTCCGAGATAGAATACGCCCTGAATCACTTTTCCCCCTTCGTTGCTTGCCAGCAAGGTCGGATTGTGGCTTATACTTGTGCGGTATCAGCTTTGGGCCACAGCGTCGCCCACACCGAGGCAGATATGCAGGCTTTGCTCTTGGGGGCTGCTGCGTACAGTTCCGAAGATGTGCTAGCTTTCCACTTGCCGCTGAGATATGCAAGTTTGTTTCGCTGGTGCTTGAAAGAAGGGCTACGCGCCGTCAAACCGATGGCGGTGATGGCCGTTGGCGAGTACCAGCCGCCGGAGGGATGTTGGTTTCCGTCTTTTGTTTATTGATTGTAAGTAAATCCACTTAATTAAACATACAATATGTATAGATCAAAAGGTTAGTGTGTATTTCTTCTTTCTTCTTTCTTCTTTCTATCTTTCCTTCTTCTTCCATCTTCTTGATAACGTTGTACGGAAAGCAGTTGCCAGTCATCAGTAGTTATTTGTCAGTTGTCAGTTGCCAGTTGCCAGTTGTTACCAATAACAAATAACAAATAACAAATAACAAATAACTACTGATGACTAATGACTAATGACTTCTTCCATCTTCCGACGGACATCCGTTACATCCGTTACATCCCGTACATTGCTCGTTGCCGAACTTCCTTCTTCCTTTTACTTTATGATGTTTCCCGACTTCTCACAATTTTCAGAACTGGCTAAACAAGGCAATTTTGTGCCCGTGTATCAAGAATGGGTTGCTGATTTGGATACGCCAGTGTCTGCGTGGTATCGGGTTTGTGCCGGTCAACCCTACAGTTTTCTGCTGGAGTCCGTAGAAGGTGGGGAGAAAATCGGGCGTTATAGTTTCTTAGGGTGCGATCCGCTGTGGATTTTGGAGGCTAGGGGATCTCGCACAACTCAAGTTTACCGCGACGGTTCCCAAAAAGTATTTGCCGGCGATCCGTTTGCAGCATTAAACGAGTGTTTGCAGCCCTACAAACCAGTAAAATTGCCACAATTACCGCCGGGAATTGGCGGGTTATTCGGTTTTTGGGGTTACGAGTTAATTAAGTGGATAGAACCGCGAGTTCCCGTGCATCCGGCTGCAGAAAACGATTTGCCGGATGGGTTGTGGATGCAGGTTGATAATTTGCTGATTTTTGACCAGGTGAAGCGGAAAATTTGGGCCGTAGCCTATGCGGATTTGCGGGAGGTTGGCGTTGATTTGGCTGATGCTTACGGCAAAGCGTGCGATCGCGTTTCTCAGTTAGTAAATAAGCTGCAATCCCCGCTTTCCCAGCAATCTACTCTCATAGAATGGACTCCGCCTAGGGACGAGCAAGATGTCGGTTCCACAAATGAAAATACAGAATTAGCTTACACCAGCAATATCACCCGCGACAAGTATTGTGAAAATGTCTTAAAAGCTAAGGATTATATCAAAGCCGGAGATATTTTTCAGGTAGTAATTTCGCAGCGGTTGGAAGCTGAATATAGCGGCGATCCTTTTGCACTTTACCGCTCTTTGCGATTGATTAATCCTTCTCCGTACATGGCTTATTTTAATTTCAGAGATTGGCAGATTATCGGTTCTAGTCCCGAAATTATGGTGAAGGCAGAAAATACTGCCGAAGGCAAAAAGATTGCAACTTTGCGGCCGATTGCCGGCACGCGCCGCCGGGGAAAAACTCCCGAACTAGATGATGCTTTGGCTGCGGAATTGCTGCAAGATCCGAAGGAAATTGCGGAACACGTCATGTTAGTAGATTTGGGCCGGAATGATTTAGGTAGAGTTTGCCGAAATGGTACTGTCAAAGTTGATGAATTAATGGGAATTGAGCGTTATTCTCATGTGATGCACATTGTGAGCAATGTAGTGGGAGAATTGGCCGAGGACAAGACAGCTTGGGATTTGTTGAAAGCTAGTTTTCCTGCGGGTACGGTTAGCGGTGCTCCGAAGATTCGCGCGATGGAAATTGTGCACGAGTTAGAAGGTTGCCGTCGCGGCCCCTATTCTGGGGTTTACGGGTATTATGATTTTGAAGGACAGTTGAATAGCGCGATCGCAATTCGGACTATGGTTGTTCGTTCTTTAGATGGAAATAAACATTCGGTTTCTGTGCAAGCCGGTGCTGGTTTGGTGGCAGATTCTAACCCGGATCTGGAGTACGAAGAAACTCTGAATAAAGCCAGGGGAATGTTGCAGGCGATTCGCTGTTTGAAGTAAGTAGAAGTCATTAGTCATTAGTCATTAGTTATTTGTTATTTGTTATTTGTTATTTGTTATTTGTTATTTGTTATTTGTAACAACTGGCAACTGGCAACTGGCAACTGGCAACTGGCAACTGACAACTGACAACTGGCAACTGACAACTGACAACTGATATCAAATCCGGTAGCATCGTCCTGTATTCATATCTCTATTCTCTCTCTCTGTGTCCTCTGTGTTCTCTGCGGTTAAATCATTCCGATGCAACCGGAAACGATATGACAACTGGCAACTGCTTTCCGTACAACGTCATCAGGAAGATGGAAAAAGGAAGGCTTTGTGAGCGCGTACAACCAAAGAAACCGGGTTTTTTAGATAATTTGAGGGTAAAAACTAAGTATTGTCGTAAAAAACCCGGTTTCTGAAAACTCCTGACTAAAAACTACTGTTGCAAGAGGGAAATATGAATTTTTATATAGTTGATGTATTTGCTGAGTCAAAATATGCTGGCAATCAGCTAGCTGTATTTTGCGGCGCTGGAGTTGCCGAGCTCTCAGAGGCGGAAATGCTGCTGATAGCGAGGGAAATTAATTATTCCGAAACTACGTTTATTCGATCGCCCGATCGGCGAAATAACGGCTACGACGTGCGGATATTCACGCCCAAGAAGGAATTGCCCTTTGCCGGTCATCCGACGTTGGGCACTGCGTTTGTGTTGCAGCAAGAGATAATTGGCGAAAAGGTCGATCGAGTAATTCTCAATCTAGCCGTCGGTCAAATTCCTGTCACCTTTAATTATCGCAACGAATCAGCAGATATTTTATGGATGCGACAAAACCCGCCAACATTCGGTCAAGTTTTATCAGCCGAAACTCTCGCCAGCATCCTGAATTTAGAAGTAGATGAAATTGATGCAAAATTCCCCATTCAAGAAGTTTCCACCGGAGTGCCGTTTATCATTGTACCGTTAAAAAACCTCGCAGCGCTCAAACAAGCTCAAGTTAACTTAGACCAATATTTTGAACTGATTAATACCACAGAAGCCAAAGAAATTTTAATTTTCTGCCCGGAAACCTACAGCGACATTAATGATTTAAGCGTCCGAGTTTTCGCCCCTTCCCTAGGAATTCCCGAAGACCCGGCGACGGGGAGTGCTAACGGCTGTTTGGCTGGATATTTGGTAGAATATGGTTATTGTGGGGAAGCCAAAATTGATGTGAGAGTCGAACAAGGTTATGAGATTGGCAGACCTTCGCTGCTGCTATTGAAAGCTCAAAAAAATCAGGAAGAAATAGAGGTTTTGGTTGGTGGTAAGGTGGTGATGGTGGCGAAAGGAGAATTTATTTAGATTGATTAATGCGAAATCCTTAACTGCAGGTGAACGCAGATATAGCCTTTCTCAGAAATATGACGTACCCGACGTGCATGGGGCATAGGGCATAGGGCTATCCTCACCACGCGATCGAACCGCTATATACCAATTTTTAAAATTTCTACAACAATGTTTGTAGGGCGAGTCGCCATAGATCGTCCCCCAAAAAAATCGAAAATCTCCAAGCGACGCACCTCCTCGACAATATTTGAGCAAACAACTCTCTGTTTCACTCTGCCCAAAAGTTATATTTGAGCAAGATTTTTTTAAATTGGTATTACTCAACAGCAGAGACTTTTATTTACCAGGGGTGAACTTGTCAGCACTCAAATAGTTTGGCTTAATTTTAGTATGCCCGTCAATGAATTGCTAGCCTCAAAAAATGAGATCAATTTAATTATTTTCCATCAAAATTTCTGAATATGAGGTAGCTCACATTCAGTGCCGCGTGTTATTGTTATAGTGAAAAAGTCATCCATACCAAATACTTTCCCATGCTGCAAACATTTTCGCGGATTTTAAATGTATCCCCCGATGATTCTGAAGCCATGCTTTCGCTTCCCTTAACTACCTTGCTGGAATCACCAGAGTTAAATCAAGTTTTGGGGAGTCTCGATACTGCTTTGCTAAAAGAAACTTTACCCACTGCTGGAGCTGTTTTAGCCAAAAAGCTGCCGCCTTTTTACGACTGGTTGCAAACAGAACTAGGAATTAAAAATGTCCCGGACAGTCCAGATCATACTACCAAATGGGTAGTGGGTTTTCTGAGAAATCAAGAAAGTTTAACTCGTTTAGTTGAATTGCACAAATCGATTCCCAGCAAAGCATTAGAAAGATCGATCCCTCGCTTAGTTAGCGCTTTTGATGAGGTTGAACCCATCGCCGTTAAGGAAGAGTGGGAAAAAGCGATAGCGGCACTTTGTCTGGTACTCGCAGTCGCAGCGCGGGAAAATCAGCCCTCTGCTACCTGAAGCAATTGGGTCTGAGTTTAAATAAAGCGACTTTTTCGGAAAGTTTGTAATTGAGCGCGATCGATCTGAACGACTACCGGCTTTTTCTTGTTGAGGACGATCGCATTATGCCGATTTAACAACAGCCACTGAGCCAATATTACCATCAGGACTCGTCTTTTGCAAAACTTGCGTTCAAAATGAGCCGTTCGGACGATCGCCTCTTCTAGTTTATAACAACAGTTTTCCCCTTTCTGGGAAATTACAAAAATTGTTCCCGGTATGTAATCGCCTTCATTTGCCCAGAAAGCATACCTTTCGCCTAAAGTAAAGTAGTGAAAAACATTGTTAGCGGTGGAAGTTTGAGCTAACTTTTCCGAAACGCCCACAGAATTAAAACTTACAGTACATCGCAGATAATTCGGGTATTTTGCTGCAATTTGCTGAGCAACTTTGCCGCCCAAACTTTCTCCGATGACATCCGGCGGATTTCCGCTGTGAAATTGCTGTTTTATCCAATCAACAGCGCCTACAGTTTCCGCCGCTTTTAACTGGCGTTCTACTTTGGCCATAAATACATCGGGCGTATCTTCTAAAACGCGCTCGAAAGGATACCAAGAACCGTAGCCGCGAATCACGAGCACGGGCGGATTGTTCCCAGAAATGGGAAGGCGACTTTCTGCATAAAAACCAGTACCAGAGTCTTCAAAGACTTTTTCTATGATATAATTTCCATCAACAACTTGCCCTAGCTCGTGCCGAATATAAATTGACGGATTGGTGGGTTTGAAAGTATCGTGTAGTTGGGGTTTGGCAAACTTTTCGTAGATAGAATCTAGCAAGTGCCTTCCTGTAGGGCGATCGACAAAATCCAATTGTATTGATCCATACTAAACTAAAAACAATCTAAAAAAGGTTAGTAGTCAGGAATTTAGTCCTGACTACTAACCTTGTGGAATTCTTACAAAACTCGCAAGGTACTCGCAATACTATCGACTGCTTCCATCGCGCGAATTTCAGCAAGCGCTTGCTGAAAATTACCTTCCTTCACATCGTGAGTCACCACCACAATTTCTGCTAAATTGCCGTGAATCCCAGTTTGCACGATGGATTCTAAGCTAACTTTGCGATCGCCAAAACAAGTACCGAGTTTCCCAATTACCCCCGGAGAGTCGCGAGTCAAAAAACGGGCGTAAAACCGAGTCACAAGTTCCTGCATTGGAGCAATTTTGCAGTAATGTTGATGAGTGCAACTCAGCAAAGGATGGGGAATCGGAACAGTTTCGGTTTTCAGGATTGCCGCCACATTCAAAATATCCGATACCACCGCGCTAGCTGTGGGGCCCGCCCCCGCACCGCGCCCGTACAGCATCAATTGCCCGATCGGCTCTCCCTCGATTAAAATTGCATTGTAAACACCGTTGACACTCGCCAGCGGATGAGTCTTCGACACCAAAGTAGGATGCACCCGAATAGAAAGCAGTTCGCCTTCTTCATCCCCATTTTGCTCTCTATTTTGGCTTTTTTCCTCAGCAATAGCCAACAACTTGATCGTAAATCCCAGCTTGTCAGCATAGTCAATATCAGCCGCACTAACTTGTCTGATACCTTCGCAGTGAACATCTGCTAATTTGATGCGCCCGCCAAAAGCTAGCGAGGCTAAAATAGCAATTTTATCAGCCGCATCCAATCCATCCACATCCGCTGTAGGGTCAGCTTCAGCATAACCTAATTGCTGAGCGTCCGCGAGCACTTCGGCAAAGTCTGCACCTTCACTCTGCATCCGCGTCAGGATGTAGTTAGTTGTGCCGTTAACGATGCCCGTGACAGTTTTGATGCGGTTTGCACCTAAAGATTGTTTGAGGGTTTGAATGACTGGAATGCCGCCGCCCACAGCAGCTTCTAACATCACGTAAACGCCTTTTTCGTTAGCCGCGTCGAAGATTTCACTACCGTAGCGGGCGATAACTGCTTTGTTGGCGGTGACGACGTGTTTGCCGCTAGCAATAGCTTTCAGAATGAGCGATCGCGCCGGTTCCAATCCGCCAATCAGTTCTACTACAATATCAACTTCCGGGTCAGTGGCGAGATCCTCTAGGTCAGTTGTCAGCACATTTTCTGGCAATTGTAAAGACCGAGTTCGAGAAATATCGCGCACTCCCACCCGATATATTTCCAATTCCTGCAACAGCGGATGGCTGTCTCGGGAGAGCAAAATCTCTGCAGTTCCCGCGCCAACCGTACCCAAACCTAGCAAACCAATTTTGAAAGCCACGACTTTGACCCGTTGAAACTCACTTAATCTACAATCATTGTATGACAACGGCGCATTCACAGAATAGCGAGATCCCCGACTTATTAAAGAAGCTGGGGCTCTGCATGACTAATGAATCCAGAATTTACACAGCAATTTAAAGCTCTGCATCCATATCTGCTCCCATTTCTCGCAGCCTCTGCGCCAATCTTTGGGCACGCTGCCTTTCTAAATTAACTTGCTGTTCTAGCTGTTGATTGTGCTGTTCTAGCTGCTGTCGCTGTGCTTGCTCTTCTCGAATTAAATCTTCTACTAGCGGCGGACACAGCACTTCATCCACCGATAAAATAAATTCAGCGAACTGTACGGACTGAACAAGCTGTCCCGGCAAAAATTCCTGGTGAGAATAACTGCTTTCATTTTCGGGGCGGCTGCACACTCGTATTTTCGGTCGATTTGGGTCTACAATCCAATATTCGGGGATGTCAATTAGATCGTATTCTGCCCGCTTGCGGATGTAGTCGTCCCGCCAATTTTGACTCGTAACTTCGATAACTAACAGCGGTTTTTCTGCAAAGTCCAGTACCGCAGAACCAGGTTGCGCGCAGACTTGTTCCCACAAACTCCGAGTGCAAATCACAACATCAGGAATGCGGGAAGAGTCTTCTTCAGTTCGGACTGCAGTAGTCACAATTGCAACTAGCGGTAGGTTGTGTGCTGCAAAGAAGCACCGGAACTGGTAAACAAAAAATTGACAAATTTTAATGTGAATTCCTGTAGGTGTTGGAATTTCGATCAAATTTCCCCGATATAATTCATAACAAACACCTGATTCTCCCTGATAGTTCAGATATTCTTCAAAGGTCAGTTTTTGTGTAGAAGTTATAACCATGTCAGTTATCTCCCTTTTTCGGTGAGCTTACTGTCTATTTTACACTTGTATTGGGTGAACAAGCTCCTACAGTCCAGGACGCAGATTAAAGAAACTGGTTTTTTGCCGAATCTACTGCTGCAATGCCAGTTTTTTTTCCTGATGACTTATACCATTTTTCTGACCTATGCGCTGTAGATGAAGTCTTAGCCCCCCAAAGCATCGGGGGGGGTTGGGGGGGTAATATCTAGCGCTACTTTATTTCATTGGTATTACGCATTGGAGTCAAAGAAACCGGGTTTTTTACCGAGTCTGCGGGTTAGTGCAAAATATTGTCGTAAAAAACCCGGTTTCTGGCTAGCCTTATGCGTCAAAAAATTCGGTTTTTTGCCATCTGTGAAAATGTTAAAAAAAGTGTAGGGCGAGCCAAGGCCCGCCCTACAAATCAGATTAAATCCGGCAACACATTAATATGTTTCAACGTGCCAGCGATGCTGTTTTTTCAACTGTTTCTGATAGGCTGTCCAATCGACGCCGTGCTTGCTCGATGCAGCAGACATTCCCTCGTCAATTCCGCCTTCCATGCCCTTCAAACCACAGATGTAAGTGTGAGTTTTCGGCTTTTGAACCAATTCCCACAATTCGTCTGCGTTCTCTTTAATCCGGCTTTGAATGTACATCTTGCCGCCGTCAGCAGTTTTTTGCTCGCGGCTGATGGCATAAGTCAAGCGGAAATTATCGGGGAACTCGCGCTGCAATTCTTCCAACTCTTCCTTATAAAGAATGTTGGGAGTGTAAGCAACTCCAAAGAACAGCCAAGCTAAACCTTTGAATTTGTAATCGGGATTGTTTTCTTTAAACATCCGCCACAAATAAGCGCGGAAAGGAGCAATACCCGTACCAGTAGCCATCATAATCACGGTGGCATCTTCGTCTTCGGGCAAGAGCATTTCCTTGCCTACTGGGCCGGTGATTTTGACATCATCCCCTGCTTCCAAACCGGTGAGAAAAGTCGAACAAACGCCCAACACTTGTTCGCCTGTTTCTGGGTGTTTGTACTCTAGCCGACGGACGCACAAGGAGACTGTTTTGTCGTCGAGGTTGTCGCCGTGACGGGTAGAGGCGATCGAGTAAAGCCGAATTTTGTGAGGTTTGCCGTTTTTATCTGTCCCATCGGGAATAATCCCGATACTTTGACCTTCGAGATAGTGCAATTTGCCACCAGAAATGTCGAAGGTGACGTGGCGGACTGTGCCTTCGCCGCCTTCTCTGACCAATTCTTCTGTAGAAATGCACTTACCAATATAGGGATTGGCCGGCTTGTAGAGGTTAACAGGAACCTGAACTTTTTCCTTGGCTTGAGTCATGGGCTTAGCTTTTTCTCCAGATTTCTGACTCTGTAGCCCTGCTTCTGGTGCAACTTTGCTATGAGTTTCGGGAGCGCCGTTTGATGGGCGGATGCTGACGATTTTGCCACCCATGCGAGCAATTCTCCGCATTTCCTGATTCATGCGATCGTAGGGAACGGAGATAAACACGCTACCGCTACGGCGAATCGGGTGATTTGTTTGGTCAGTTGCTTTGCTCTGACGCATACCCTCCACTTCGTATACAAAGATGCGGCTGCCTGATTCTGAGTTGGCCGCTACACCAGATATGCTTGGGCTGTACATTTGTTGCTTGTCCTTCACGATACAGAGTTATAAAGAAAGAGAATGTGACGTTAGACTCAATTTACTTTTTTCTTAAGGCCATCTGAACTAATTGGCCGCGCCAATCTTTGGGCTTCGCCGTTGCGGGCGGGCGTGTCCCTTTTTGGTCGATCGCGCCTCCAGTTCCCCATCAGCCGAACATCACGCCGGCTATAGAGTCCGGCTGCGTTCAGGTGTTGACCTATAGCTATTGTTGTCTGCGTACTGCCAATATTTTACCCGATCGCGGGATCGGCCCCGATCGCTCCTTCTGATTTGGAGATTCGGCAGAGGCAGAGTCCGATATCGGGAGAGGATTTAACTTATCAAAGGGAATACGGCATGGAAATATACAACTTATAATAATGAAGTACAAATTAAAGCACAATTTGATTAAATGACGTTGAGCTTGTAGTGGGCGGACGCATTCTGGTAAGATTAATCACTAAAGTTAGCATTAATAGCCAAAAAATTGGGGTACGATCCCGTCCTATAAGGCAGGCGAGCGGGCAAGCCCGATCGGACGGGAATCGTGATGGAACTATATATTGTTGATTCGCCAGATGTAAAAATCCCGTCTCAACTCCATAGTCCAAAAAATCTCAAATAGGTTGAGGCATCAACCTAGAGGCGAGGCAAGATCGGACAAGCTGTGCTTGCCAGAAGCTGTTTGAATCCACAATCCCGATGCCTTGAGGGATCGGGAGTATGTCAATTGCCTTGAAGATTGCTTGGGTCTTCCCTCGCAGGCAGTCAACTGACTCCTGTATGCTGGTGAGTGCTCGATCCGATCGGGGTAGCAACAAAATCGCACAAAGCCGGCACGCTACCTGCGGCCTGAAATTTTGTGGAATCTAGACTTGAGTTAGTAAACAGTGATTTTTTTAGAGGGAAACTATGACAAGTAAGCCGGATCGCGTGGTTTTAATTGGCGTAGCCGGAGACTCCGGGTGCGGAAAATCTACTTTTTTGCGCCGATTGACAGATTTGTTCGGGGAAGATTTCGTGACTGTAATCTGCCTCGATGACTATCATTGTCTCGATCGCAAGCAGCGCAAGGAAACAGGGATTACCGCCCTAGACCCCAGAGCTAACAATTTCGACCTGATGGCCGAGCAAATGAAAGCGCTCAAAGAAGGTAAGGCGATCGACAAACCGATTTACAACCACGAAACCGGTCTGCTCGATCCTCCCGAGCGGGTAGAGCCAAATCACATCATTGTGATTGAGGGACTGCACCCCCTTTACGACGAACGAGTCAGAAATCTCATCGACTTCAGCGTCTACCTCGACATCAGCGACGAAGTTAAAATTGCTTGGAAAATTCAGCGCGACATGGCGGAACGGGGCCACCGTTACGAAGACGTGCTGTTTGCAATCAACGCTCGCAAACCCGATTTCACCGCTTACATCGACCCCCAAAAGCAATACGCTGATGTGGTAATTCAAGTATTGCCGACCAACTTGATTAAAGATGACAAAGAGCGGAAAGTTCTGCGCGTGCAGATGATCCAGCGCGAAGGCATCGCCAATTTTGAGCCAGCGTATTTGTTTGACGAAGGTTCAACAATTAACTGGGTTCCTTGCGGCCGCAAACTGACTTGTTCCTATCCCGGAATTAAGATGTACTACGGGCCAGACGCTTTCTACGACCACGAAGTCTCGATTTTGGAAGTAGACGGTCAGTTCGAGAATCTGGAAGAAGTTATTTACATCGAAAGCCATTTGAGCAAGACTTCTGCGAAGTATGAAGGCGAGTTAACTCACCTGTTGCTTCAGCACCGCGAATATCCCGGTTCCAACAATGGAACTGGTTTGTTCCAAGTGTTAGTCGGATTGAAGATGCGGGCGACTTACGAGAAGTTGACTGCGAAGGAATCGAAAGTGGCTGTTAGTGTTTAGAACCCTGATATGAAAGGTTTGAGAGGTGCAATTGCGCCTCTTTTTTTTGTGGATAAACGAACAACCTTCATTCTTCAGTCCGCGCCGACGGACGAAAGTTTGTGATGTAGGGGGCCATCTCCCCGTGGTTGCCCTGATTTGAATCACCGAGTGACTTTTATTCTCAAAAAATCACCAACTCTTCTATTAAACAAGTGCTAAGATTATGAAAAATGTTCAAAAATGGTATTAGTTAAAATATTTTACGATGAGATCCACTTCACTGCAAGTAATATTAGTGAATTCTATTTTGTAGGTAATGACCTAAAAATTTAGATACATTCTAATCTGGAGATTTATCCTCATCATCCTTTGGCAAATACTCATACAATTTCAGATGCCTGTTGTTTGATATTTTAAAATTTAGTTTCATTCCAAAGAACTTTCTCTATTTATGCAAGAGAGCCAAAAACCTATGGTTTCAAAGAAAGTCATAAAAATTTGGAGTAAGCGAGCCTGAACCTAACATAGCTGATGAATAGTATGGTGTGGAAGAAGTATTGCTAGAACCAAAAGCATGAAGTAACTGGCAGATTATTGATGAGTAATTTTATATTGATAATTTGAATGAGTAGCATGAACTTTACTAGCTGCGATTTCTACGGTAAATATTCCCAAAACCTAACAACTTCATCAAGCACAGCTTCTGGTAACTTTCAACAATCGCGATCGACTGCTGTTTGTTGGTGCGAGTCAGAAGTCACAGCTATATAGATATACCAAATAACAGCATGAGTATCAGCTAGAGCACGCAGCATTAGAAATCCTCCCTTGGGAAATTCGCCCATTCTTCCCTGCGAACTTCATCTATATCAGCCGCAGAGGGTGCAATTCCCAAGTCAGCACATAAACCCCACAATGATTTGCGGGGAGTCGGCCCAACAACTAATTATCGTTTTATTTCAGGAACTATCGACTTAATCAACCCTAACTTTTCGGCTAGAGACAACTGCTTGACAAGATTTAAAACCGCCTCAAAAGTCATGTTTTTTATATTTCAATTTGCGATCGATGTAATTGTAGCATTTTGGCTGCCAAGGACAGCATCACCAGGTTTGGGTTGAGAAGATTCGTTTACCACCCTTCCCGGAAAAGTTAAACTTGTGTCGAAATTACCTAAACGTGCTATATTCAACTCCGTCAACCCTGAACAGCACTTTCAGGTAATGCAAATTCATCAACGAGTCAACTAAATGCCTCCTACTTTCAAGAAATTAGCTGCCATTGCCATCTTTTTTGTAGCCGTAAAAGTTTTAGTTGACTCCCCCTATTTCAAAGAAGCAAAAAGCTCGATCGCCCACCGAAACGAAGCAAGCGCCACATTAGACCCCCCAAACCTGCGACAAACAGCCACAAACAAGCCCCCAGCAGCGCCTCTAACATCAGTCGATCGCAACTTTGATATCGTAGTGTATGGCGATGAAGTACCGGGAATATGTGCCGCGATATGGGCCAAGAAAACTTTAGGTGAAAAAGGCAAAGTTGCTGTGGTGCGATCGAACTACGCAACCGATCCCTTGGGCGGCGTACTCACCCGTGGCGGTTTAGGTTACGTCGATTTAGATAAAATCCCCGATTGGTATCGCCAACCCTACGCCCAATGCTTCCGGGAATTCTTAGACAAAGCCAATGTTCCCGAATCTTGCTTAGAGCCAAAACAGGCCGACAAAGCACTCAAAGAGATGCTTGCAGAAGCCGGAGTCAAAGTTATTTCCAACTCAACTCTTACTCCTCACGTAGTCAATAATAAAATTGAATATGCCGAAGTCAAAAACACTAAAGTCAAAATTAAAGCTAATTCTTTTATTGATGTAACTCAAGATGCCGAACTTGCTAGAAAAGCAGGTTTATCTTATTATACAGGATATGAATCGCAAAATATTAAATCCAAAAATGAATCCTTAGCTATATCTGTAGTTCCGACAATTACCGGGCTAACCATCGCCGATTTACGCAAAATAGAAGATAACATTCTCTACAACACTCCTTTAGTAGAAAAGATTAAAACTAGCATTAGTAAATATAAAGACCCTGCAAGTACACAATTCTGGATGAAGAACTTTGAGAGTACGATTTATCAAGCCTATGCAGACGGATATAATATCAGAAGTGTAGCCATCGGAGCCGCCTATCACGTAGATAGAAATCTCCCCTTCACTCAAGAAAAAGGATTCTTCTTTGACAAGGCAAATATTTGCGTTTATAAAAATAATTCGATGTCGTGGAACGGGTTTCTGTTTAAATACAAAGTTGACGAATTGATGAAGATGGAAGCTAACGGCAGAAAACCGACTCCTGAAATGGTTAAAGAAATGTCACACCTGCAAGAATGGCTGCAAAAAAAGTCGGGTAAAGATGTGAGACTATTTATCCCGGATGAGATTTATATCAGACAAACTTTGAATGTGCGCGATGTGGTAGCGCCGCTGACGGGGAAAGAAATTATCAAAGGAGGAACCGAACCCTCCAAGTCGATCGGCAGTTTTTCCTATGATTTCGACTTGCGGGGCGGAGTCAAGAATTTGGATTCTAGAATTCCGTCCCTGCCCGTGTATAATTTCGGAATAGAGAGCGCTTTGGCGAGTAAAGTGAATAATTTGGCGATCGTCGGGCGATCGTCGGGCTATTTCGGTATGGCGGTATCAGTCGGGCGAATTGCGACAGTGAATATTTATCAAGGACAAGGTGTGGGCGTAGCCGCTGGTTTGGCTAGCAAGTTAGGAGTGCCGCTGAATACGATCACTTCGGCTAAAACCAGAGAAACTTTGGAAGCTTTAACCGGGAAAACTACGTATTTGTCGGGGAGAGATACGAGTTATGGCGTGGATTACAAGGAAGTCAAATAATAAAACACCTTCAGTTTGTAGTGTGGAATGCGAGTCAGCTCCGGGATTGCGGACTCGCATTCCACACTACGAATTCATTTTAGATCCGTCAATTGACCGGACACGATATCAGAACAATCCGCCGCCTGTTTTATGAAGTTTTATTACAAAAATCGTCGTTCCGCATAAAAACAAGAGCTTGAGTCTGACAAATAAGCAGACAGGTTCTAGCTGTTCGACTGCTGTAATAGTGAGACTTAAAAATGGCAACCATTAACGGAACGTTGGCTGACGATACTCTCAATGGCACTTCTAATGCAGATGTGATATTTGGGGAACAAGGCTCTGACTTGGTGTTTGGGCGCGATGGAAATGACTTAATTTATGGGAAGCAGGGGGCTGATACTCTGCACGGGAATGAAGGGAATGATACTTTGTACGGCGGTAAGGGTAATGAGACTGTTTATGCCGGCAAAGGTGACGATCGACTATTTGGCGATTCTGACGACGACTTGCTGTACGGAAACGACGGCGTGGACACCATAAACGGTGGTAAAGGCAACGATACAGTTTACGGCGGCAAAGGTAATGACAGCTTGTTGGGCAACTTGGGAGATGACTTTCTTGCTGGCGACAAGGGTTCGGATACCTTAACTGGCGGGAATGGTAATGATACTTTCTTTATCGGTAAAACTACCGGCGGCCCTCAGTTGTTGGATGCGGACTTCATTACTGATTATACAGACGGTGAAGATGTAATTAAGTTAAACAGCGACCTGTCGTTTGATGACCTGAAAATTTATGCGGGTAAAGGCGTTTATTCTGGCTACACGATTATTCAGGATAAGCTAACAAACGAATATTTAGCGGTTTTGGAGGGTACGAATAGTATCGCTATTGCTGATTCTAGCGGAGTTAATACCGTGCAGCCCGAGCCTTTACCAACAGCACCGACTCCGACGCCGACACCTTCGATCGCTTCGACGCCGACACCTTCCATCACGCCGACTCCGACGCCTGAATCTGTAACGACTCCGACACCTGCACCGACTCCGACTCCGACACCTGCACCGACTCCGACTCCTGCGGTGACGACTCCGACACCTGCACCGACTCCGACTCCTGCGGTGACGACTCCGACGCCTGCGGTGACGACTCCCACGCCTGCGGTGACGACTCCCACGCCTGCGGTGACGACTCCGACGCCTGTGGTGACGACTCCGACTCCGACTCCTGCACCGACTCCGACGCCTGTGGTGACGACTCCGACACCTGCACCGACTCCGACGCCTGTGACAACGCCGACGCCTGTGGTGACGACTCCGACTCCTGTGACGACTCCGACGCCTGTGACGACTCCGACACCTGTAAAACCGACAGCGTTTGATGAAAAATTCTACCTGGTTAATAATTATGATGTCGCCAAAGCCGTTTTGACGGGTCAGGTGAAAAGTGCTTTGGAACACTACGAGACTTTGGGTAAAGCTCAAGGTCGAGCTAGCGCTCCTTCCCAGGTAAGCACTTTCAACATTACATTCGACTATCGGTTTGATACTAATGGGTTCTTCAATGACCCCAACCGCAAAGCTACTTTGGAAGCAGCAGCAGACTACTGGGAATCCGTCATCCAAGATGAATTTCCTAATATTGCCACTGGTACCGAGCTTTGGGTACCAAATCCTCAAACTTCAAAATTGGATAAGGTCGTTTTAGATAAGGAAATCGACGATGTGGTGATATTTGTCGGCGCTCGCCCTATCAGGAGCTTCGCTGTTGGGGTAACAAACAGTTCTGGTGCTGGCTACAAAGATGAAACGAGTTTTTCCTATGTTTTGCCCGATCGGGTAAATGGAGTCAATTATGAACCTTATCTAGGAAGCATTTCCTTTGGTTCTGATGTTGCATATAGTGTTGACAAAACGCCCTTCGACTATAGTGATACTGCCAGTGAAAATGGTAGTGATGCTAGCCTTTTTATCACTGCCAGCCATGAAATAGCTCATGTACTAGGGTTTACTCAGTCACCTATTTACAGTGCGCGAGTTAATGGCACTTCTTTTAATGGTGTGAACGCCAAGATTGTTAATGGAGGCAATCCAATTCCTGTAAGCAGTGCAAATAACATAATTCATCTAAGCAATATCACAACACCATCAGGCGTATCATCCCTTATGGGAAGTGGTGGTTCTGCATTTGCATTTATCCCCACAAAGGTTGACTTGGCAATTTTGGCAGATGTTGGCTACAAATTTGACGGATTTACCGTTCAAGATTCAACGCCAACTGCTGCAACTGAGGGAGACGATAAAGTCATTGGCACAGATTTGGCAGATACTCTCAACGGTTTAGGTGGTAATGACATCATCAGCGGTTCAGGTGGCAATGATATTCTGACGGGAGGTGCTGGCAATGACACGCTCTCTGGTGGCGGGGGTCAGGATACGTTTTTCTTTGGAGCAGCAAATGGCCAAGATCAAATCAATGATTTTGTGGTGGCTGATGACAAGATACAGATAGCTGCTGGTCTTGGTTTTAACAGTGGAGCCGATGTTTTAGTTCCGCGTCCAGGAACCTTCTTCGGTGGGGATTACACCGATCAGAGCGGCAATGTTATTGGACAGTTTTCTCGAATTACCATCAGTTCTGGGAACACGATTTCAATCGTCCATAAAGACTCTCTCACGGCTGCGAATTTCATCATCCTCTAATCTAGTCTTCAGACAAGTTTAGAATTAGAGCGATCGCCCTTAATCCCCAAAAGGGCGATCGCTCTTTCTTTGCTTGTTCAATTACTTTCAGACCCCAAAAATTAGGATTATTGAACCGCGAAGACGCAAAGGACACGAAGGAAGAAGGAAGAAGTAAATAATGTTCTACTGGGAAGAAAGTAAACTAAGTAGAAATTGCACTTTCCCCCAAACACCCCTCACCCTCCCCCCGCTGTGGCACAATCATAAATAAGATAAAACCCTCAAGCCACCATGACCGCAAACCTACCACCCCAATACGACCCCAAAGCCACCGAAACCAAGTGGCAAAAATACTGGGAAGACAATCAAACCTTCAAAGCTGACCCAGAAGCCGGCGGCGAACCTTACTGCGTCGTCATTCCGCCGCCCAACGTCACGGGCAGCCTCCACATGGGACACGCTTTTGAAGAGACGCTGATTGATGTCCTCGTCCGCTATCACCGCATGACTGGACGCAATACCCTGTGGTTGCCGGGAACGGATCATGCTAGCATCGCAGTTCAAACTATTCTCGAAAAACAACTCAAAGCAGAAGGCAAAACTCGCCACGATTTAGGGCGAGAAAAATTCTTAGAACGGGCTTGGGAATGGAAAGCTGAATCTGGCAATACTATTACTAATCAACTCCGCAGTTTGGGCGTGTCTGTCGATTGGTCGCGGGAACGCTTTACGATGGATGAAGGCTTATCTGCTGCGGTTTTAGAAGCTTTTGTCCGTCTGTACGATGAGGGGCTGATTTATCGCGGTAATTACTTGGTGAATTGGTGTCCGGCGAGTCAGTCTGCTGTGTCGGATTTGGAAGTTGACCAGCAGGAAGTTGAAGGGCATTTGTGGCATTTCCGCTATCCTTTGACGGACGGTTCCGGTTATTTGGAGGTGGCGACGACTCGGCCGGAGACGATGTTGGGCGATACTGGCGTTGCTGTGAATCCAGAGGACGATCGCTACAAGCATCTTATCGGTAAAACAGTCACTTTACCGATTCTCGATCGCGAAATTCCGATTTTTGCCGATGAATTAGTCGATCCAACTTTTGGAACTGGCTGTGTCAAGGTGACTCCCGCCCACGATCCGAATGACTTCGAGATGGGTAAGCGCCACAATTTGCCGTTTATTAACATCATGAACAAGGACGGCACTTTAAATGAAAATGCCGGAGAGTTCCAAGGACAAGACCGATTTATTGCCCGCAAAAATGTGGTGAAGCGGTTAGAAACTGACGGATTTTTGGTTAAAATAGAAGATTACAAACATACAGTTCCGTACAGCGAACGCGGCAAAGTTCCGGTCGAACCGTTGATATCAACCCAATGGTTTGTGAAGATAGATCCGCTTTCTCAACGCGCGCTAGAAGCATTGGACAAAAGTAATTCGCCTGTATTTGTTCCTGACAGATGGACAAAGGTTTATCGCGATTGGTTGGTGAAATTGAAAGATTGGTGTATTTCCCGCCAATTGTGGTGGGGACACCAGATTCCGGCTTGGTATGCTGTTAGCGAAACTCACGGCGAAATTACTGACACGACTCCTTTTGTGGTGGCGAAAACTGAAGCTGAGGCTAGGGAAAAAGCTGCGGCTAAATTTGGGCAAGATGTTGAGTTGGTCAGAGATCCAGATGTATTGGATACTTGGTTTTCGTCGGGATTGTGGCCTTTTTCAACTTTGGGATGGCCAAACGAAACTAAGGATTTGGATTTTTACTATCCGACAACTACTCTGGTGACTGGTTTTGATATCATCTTTTTCTGGGTGGCTAGAATGACGATGATGGCCGGACATTTTACGGGAAAGATGCCGTTTGAGACTGTTTATATTCACGGTTTGGTGTTGGATGAAAACGGCCACAAAATGGCTAAGAGTAAAAACAATGGTATTGACCCGCTGTTGTTGATTGCGAAGTACGGGACTGATGCTTTGCGCTACACTTTGGTTAAGGAAGTGATTGGGGCCGGGCAGAATATTCGCATGGAGTACGATCGCAAAACTGATGAATCGAAATCAGTCGAGGCTTCCCGGAATTTCACAAATAAGCTGTGGAATGCGGCCCGGTTTGTGATGATGAATCTGGAGGGACAGACTCCGCAGCAGTTGGGAAGTCCTTACCCCCCCCAGCCCCCCCTTGCTAAGGGGGGGAGTGAGAACTCTTCCCTTGCTGAGGGGGGGAGTGAGAACTCTTCCCTTGCTGAGGGGGGGAGTGAGAACTCTTCCCTTGCTAAGGGGGGGAGTGATGAAGACTCGCTTTCTCAAGATGGGAGAGAAGGCGGTAGTTTGGAATTGTGCGATCGCTGGATTCTTTCTCGCTATTATCAAGTTGTGCAAGAAAGCCGCAATTGTTTGGAAAGTTACGGTTTGGGAGAAGCGGCTAAGAATCTTTACGAGTTTATTTGGGGCGATTTCTGTGACTGGTATATTGAGTTAGTCAAGTCTCGCTTGCAGCCGGATGCTGAACCGAATTCTAAGAAGGTGGCGCAGCAAACTTTTGCTTTTGTGTTGGAAGGAATTTTGAAATTGCTGCATCCTTTTATGCCTCACATTACTGAGGAAATTTGGCACACTTTGACTCAAACTGGTGAAGATGAATGTTTGGCTTTGCAAGCTTATCCTGAAACGGATATCTCCAGGATAAATCCAGAGTTGGAACAGCAGTTTGAGTTGTTATTTGGAACAATTCGCACTATTCGGAATTTGCGGGCTGATACTGATATCAAACCCAGTCTGAAGGTGACGGCGATTTTGCAAAGCGAAAGCGAGAAGGAACGCCAGATTCTCTCGGATGGAAGCGTTTACATCAAAGATTTGGCTAAGGTGGAAAATCTGACTGTTACTGCTAGTTTGGATGCAGAGTCTCCGCTTAATCCCCCCCTTGGCAAGGGGGGGCAGGGGGGGTCAATTGCTGGGGTTGTCGGTACTGTACAAGTATTGATTCCTCTGGCTGGGGTGGTTGATATGGCGGCTTTGCGCGGTAAGTTGGAGAAGAAGTTGGCTAAGATAGAAGGGGAAATTAAGCATACTGCGGCGCGTTTGACTAATCAGAAGTTTGTGGAAAAAGCCGATCCACAAGTTGTTCAGGTGGCGCGGGATGGTTTGGCTGAAGCCGAAAAACAAGCTGAGATTTTGCGCGATCGGCTAAAGTTGTTTTAATAGTTAACGGTTGATTGTTGACAGTTGAAAGTTGACAGCTAAGTTGAGGCGCATCTAAATTCTACAGTCAAGGTAGTATCAGTCTTCTATCTGAGTCCCCATCCTCTCGATCCCCCCTAATCCCCCTTAAAAATGGGGATGCGAGGGGGATCGAGTCTCGGCCACAACCAATAACAAATAACCAATAACAAACAACCAATAACAAACAACCAATAACTAATAACCAATAACTAATAACCAATAACTAATAACCAATAACTAATAACCAATAACTAATAACCTTTATGCTATATTTAGCCCAAGTACAAAAGAAGGATATTTTAGGTGAAATAAGTCTGCAATTACTGGCTTGTCAAAATGCTGATGAGACTTGGGCTATTCTTCCCGAACAAACTGTCTTGAGAGTGCCGCCAAATTGTAATCAAAATGTGTTAAATGAAGGAATGCTAGTATTAGCAGATATTGGCGAAAATCGAAACATTTTGCAGGTTCAAACAGCTACAAACTGGGTGCTAGAATTAGTTGAAAAGTATTTAGCCACAGGCTTTACTCCCGATTTTTGGCAGCAAGAAGCCCAGAAAGCAGAAGAGTGCCGCCAATCTCTCACTTTGCAAAGTCAAGAATTGTCTCGCAGATCGATCGAACTTGAAGCCCGCCGCGAACAAATTCAAAATTTAGAAGCCAAACTCCAGCAGGAAAAACAATTGCTGGAAAGCAAAAATCAGCCCTCCGAAGAGAATTTTGATGCGCCATAACAAAGTCCGCCGGCGCGGACTGATATCGAAGCAATATTGCCGGAGGCTAAAGCACTTTTGACTTTATCCAAGCGGCGGGGAGACACAGCAATTTCTGAGAATTGCTGACATAAGCCCGCTTCTGGAAAACATCGTACTGATTCCGTTCGATCGCATTTAAGATTCTGCTGTACAACATCGTAGCAGCCCAAACTGTCCAGCGGATATCGGGACTCAAAACTTTGATTCCGGGCTCGGCGCTGGCGTATAATTTGCGAGCTCGCTGGATTTGAAACTTCATCAACTCCCGCCAGCGGTTGTCAATCACACCGTTGAATAAATCTTCTTCGGTGTAGTTAAACAGCGCTAAGTCTTCTAAGGGCAGATAAATGCGGCCGCGACGGGCGTCTTCTCCGACATCGCGCAGAATGTTAGTTAACTGCTTGGCTATACCGAGGGCGATTGCTTCTTCCTTGGGAATTTTATTTCCCCAGTGCCAATTCCAGTTGGCAGCCCGGTTCGATTCGTCTACACCCATTACAGACATCGACATCAGCCCGACAGTACCCGCTACTCGATAACAGTAAAGATTGAGCTCTTCAAAAGTTTCGTAGCGGCTGCGGTACAAGTCCATTTGCTGGCCCGCAATCATCTCTCTAAACGGCCCAATGTCGATCGGGAAACGAGACAAGGTATCCACCAAAGCCACGTCGTAATCGTCGTGGGGATGGCCGGCAAACAATGATTCTAGGCGTTTTTCCCACAGATTTAGAGTTTCAGGGGTTGTCGCCTCAGAACCTGGCCCGTCTACGAGTTCGTCGGTGCGGCGGCACCAAACGTAAATCGCCCAGATAGCCCGACGCTTGGCTTCGGGCATGAGTTGAGTGCCTAAATAAAAATTTTTGGCATAACTCGCTGTGACTTGGCGGCACAATTCGTAGGATTCTTCCAAAGAAGCCAGAGTTCTCATGCACTGGAGTTTTGACAGTTGCAGCATCCGAGAATAAGAAATTTAAAGATTAGAACTGACATTCCCCCGTTGAGACAACGGGAGATTCTTTTACGTCTTTAGGAATGACGCATCCGAACCGAGAAACCTGGTTTTTGAACCGAGATTGAGGGTTTTCAGCAAATATTTTGGCTAAAAACCCGGTTTCACGTCGCCCGCGCGCAAATCCCAGTATTTATGAAAAATTCTTAATTTTTCATTGGTTATTGGCCGTTGAAATAGCCTGCGCTGTCAGCTTACCAGAAAGCACAGCACCTTCCATACTCGCAAGATAACGCTGCATTGTATAATCCCCCGTTAGATAGAAATTGCTAATGGGAGTGGTTTGGGTGGGACGGCACTCTTGGCGGCCGGGAGTGGCTTTGTAGACGGAACGTGGGGTTTTGACTACGTGATATTTGAGCAGTTTGGCGGGTTCTGGGATTTGGTCGGGAAAGAGTTTTTCTAACTCGACCATTGTGGCTGCGACGATATCTTCGTCAGATTTGCCTATCCAGTCTTTGGCAGGTGCGAGTACCAGTTCCAGCATGGATTTGTCTGGGTTGGCATATTCGCGGCAGGTGTTGCTCATGTCGGCGTAGACGCTCAGCAAGGGCGATCGCGAGAACAGCAAGTGGTCGATATCTGTCAACTTGCGATCGAACCACAAGTGTACATTAATCACCGGTACACCCTCCAAACCTTCGAGCTTTTTGAAATAACCCATTTCGGCCCAAGGTTTCGGCATCATCAACTTCAGCGGGTCAACCGGCATCGCCGAAACGTAAATATCAGCCGTCAGAACTTCTGACTCTGCCCCCTTGACACCCCGAATCTGGAAACCGCGCACCGTGTTGTCATCATTGAGCAAAAACTCCCCGATGGGTGCATTCAACCGGACTTCGCCACCGCGCTCAGTTATGTAGTCTACCATCGGCTGACACAACCTCTCCGTAGGGGAACCGTCTAAAAAAGCCATTTTCGAGCCTTTTGTCTCTTGCAAGAAGCGGTTGAGGGCTGTCAGCAGAATGGTTGCAGATATTTCGTGGGGGTCGATAAAATTCAGCGCCTTGGACATGGCGATGAATACTTCTTTCTCGACTCTGGGGGGGACGTTTTGCTTTTTGAGCCACTCGGAAAAGGAGTATTTGTCCATTTCTTCAACGTATTTCTGGCCCTGAAGTATCGCCGGAACCAAACCGATGCCGAAACTGATTTTTTCGGCCCAGGTGAGCATATCGTTGTTTCTGAGGATAGCCACAAGGCCGTTGAAGGGAGCCGGAATATTCGGAAAGTCAAAGCGCGAATAGGTTCCGGGTGTTTCCGGCTGATTGAAAATCATCGAGTGCTCTTTCCATTGCAGCCGGTCTTCGATGTCTAGTTCTTTGAATAGTTGGAGCATATTTGGGTATGCACCGAAAAATATGTGGAGGCCGGTTTCGTACCAGTCGCCGTCTGCATCTTTCCAAGCGGCTACTTTGCCGCCGAGTACGTCCCGACTTTCTAGGAGGATGGGGGTGTGGCCCGCATCGGTGAGATATTTTGCACAGGATAACCCTGCTAGGCCGGCTCCGGCGATCGCAACTCGCATTTAATACTACTGCCCTCTGTTCGCTTCGCCTTAATTATACGTTACAACTCGTTACATTTTCCATGCCACGCAACGATGAATCAGAAACCGGGTTTTTCCGACAATCTTGCGCTTTCATCCAAAAACTTGGCAAAAAACCCGGTTTCTCGGCCACGCAACGGCGAATCAGAAACCGGGTTTTTCCGACAATCTTGCGCTTTCATCCAAAAACTTGGCAAAAAACCCGGTTTCTGGGCCACCAACGACGAATCAGAAACCGGGTTTTTCCGACAATCTTTCGGTTTCACCCACAAACTTCGCAAAAAACCCGGTTTCTGGGCCACCAACGGCGAGCACTGCCGTCTCCTCTTCTCTTCTTATTAAGTTTTGCTATCATAAATTATCAAAACAATTGGTTAAAAAAGTTAAATTCATGGCACAAACAATTCAAGCTAGAAATTTTGCACTAAATGATTTGGAAGCTCAATTCAAAATTGAGTGGGTTGAGGATGACCAATTCTTTCGCGAGTGGCAAGACGATCTGCCAGAAATAACTGATGCTGAAAAACAGCGCCTGGATAGAGTGAAAGCAAGCTACAATAATTTGCTAGAACATCCCCCACTCCTCGAAAATACAGTGAAAATGGTGGTGCTGTCTCCGTTTTTGGATTTAGCTGATTTCTATCTTGTTCCTTTTCATGTTACTTCAGAAAAATCTGTAGAAATTATTGACGAAGATGAAGGAATGATTGTCAGGGGACAGTTGGATGTTGTGGCTTTGTTTCAGGAGTTTTGGGTAGTGGCGATCGAGTCCAAGAAAGCTGCGTTTTCTTTGGAGGTCGGGATTCCGCAGTTACTAGCTTATATGTTAGCTAATCTCAGTGCCGATCGACCTACTTACGGATTGTTAATGAATGGGGCAGATTTTCTATTTGTCAAATTAGTTAAGCGACAAACACCGCAGTACGCTTTTTCTCGGAAGTTTTACCTTTTCAATCCGGGGAACGATTTGTACAGTGTGCTGAGTATTTTGAAGCGCCTCGGTGAGTTGAATGTTGGCAATCTGGCTTAGAAGGGGATCGCTCATATACGCGGTTGTACTTCGGTTAAATAAGAAATGAACAGTTAACTAATTAGAAAATCGACAAATTCGTCCCTTCTTACCAATTATTCCTAAGTTCCCTACCATTCTAATCCTTCCGGCAAATCGAGCGAACTATATTCCAAATGTATAACTCGTCGCCGAGACGGAGCGATTGCAGCCGATGAAGAGTGCAATAATAATGGTCGCATGACCAACACGCCACCTTTGGAAACATTACAAGTAATAGCTAATCTATTTTGTTTCCAGATTTGTATTGCTTCAGCACTCATTTGCCCGTATAGGTGAGAACTAGGTAGCACTTTTAACGTTCCATTAGTTTCATTTGCGTCATCTAAATGCAGCCTCAAAGTTAAAATATTTTCCCTTACGAAGATTGGCGGTTGAACGCAAACAATACCTGCTTTTATAGACCAAGTATTAAACCCAGGAACGTTAATTTGTGCGCGCACTGCAATTGTTAAGTCTTGATGCCATGCTACTTTCCAATTTGCTGCCGATGTTTTGTCAAATAAGATGCCGCGTATTATGACTGCTTGTTTGCCCAAAATTGGTTCAACTAATTTTCGCAGACGATCGTCATTAGCTAATCCTCGGATGTTTGGTAGAAGATCTAATATATTTCTAATTCCGCCCGCACTTGGCCCGTGCTTAATTTTTGGTTCAGCAGCATTGACTGCTTCCAATTCTTGGCTGACTCGATCGATTGTATCTGTGTCAATAATATTGGATGCGAGCGCAAAACCACTGCTTGTTATTTGCTCAATATATTCGTTCATAAGCCGATGGAGAGCGTAAGTTATGGGAAAATAAGTTTAGCACTTTTGTTGATAAAACTGTAATGCCATTCAAGTCTGTACTGAAAAATCCTCTGGATCGACTCCCCAATTTACCCAGCGAATCCCTTCTCGTGCTGAGTTAATATCAGGCGGCACTCGCAAAGCGTGAATAAATCCGGTGCTGGGACAAGTCATTTTTAACAGATAAATCGGCTCTACGTCAACGTTTTTATCAATTTTTAATAAAGTGTATTCTTGCCAAGTATTTAATTCAACGGCTGCTAATTGTTCGCAAATGCGATCGTAACCAATTGCTTGAATTAGCACTCGCCGCAGTTCGGCATTTTTTTCTTCTAAAAGCCATTGAGGTTGCCATTCGTGCGGGTGCAGTTTTCCATATTTTTCGGGTAAGGTAACGCCATGATAGGAGTAGACGCTGTATCCGTCGGCAAATTGAATGGCGGGTGCACCTTCGGCGTGAAGGCGGTGTTGGCTGTCGAAGGAGAGGATGCGGGGGCGATCGCAAACCAGGCAAACATCTTCGTTAGCTAAAATAAAGCCACACTCTTTGAATAAACTCTGAATTGTTGCCCATTCTTTAGGATCGTAATCGCAATTTAACACGGAAATATAAAAATCAAAGCCACAGCCAGAATAAACAATTCCCTCTGGTTCCAGTTCAGGTTCAAATAACTGATTGAGTTGGTTTAGCAGTGGACCGTAAAGTTACTCATAGAGTCCCCAATCCAGCCAACCGTGAATTTCATGCGATACTTTCTCCGATCGTTGCTCAGACAGCTTACCTCTTACTTCTGTATATAGTTCTTCATACACTAGACGGTAACAAATAATCTCTATCCACTCTATTGCTCTAAAAACTGCATAAGGACTATCAAAGAACAGGATTTCAGGCCATTTTATCATGCCCATCATATCATAAGCACCTCTTACTGCTTCTGTCGCTTTTTCGCGGTCGAGCGGCTCAGTGGAAAGAGCAATTTTTCGCCACTTTTCTAGATAAACTGGAATTAACGCTTCTGGTTCGGGAGTAAGTTTTTCCATCATCGTTTTCCTCTCAATGAGCAATCTATCTCTCTAAATATTCAGATTTATATGTAAACTGTGTAATTACTCACTCTAGCTTTGATTCCACATCATCCCAATAACTTAAGTATAGTTGAGAATCGTACTCGCTGGCATTACAGCAATTCTTCTCGTTCTTCATATTCCCCTTGTTCTCCCCGCACTAAAGGTTCATCCCGAAAACATCCTAAAGTTCTCTCAAAAAAACCGGGGGGCCAGCCTAAATCTTCCGGTGTTTTAGCCTCAGTTGCCGGTGCTATGCGCTGGAAAACTACAATAACTTCCAAATCTGTATCTTTAATCCCAACGGGGACTTGCAAATGCAACATCCCGTCCGAACCGACGCGCGATCGAACTTTAATACTTTGCATAACTCTGGTCTCCTTAAGTTTGTACTGAAATTCAATCTTGTCAGTCCTAGACGCATCTATGCCAAAGAAACCGGGTTTTTTACCGAATCTGTGGGTGAGTGCGAAAGATTTTCGTCAAAAAACCCGGTTTCTGACCACCCGTGCGTCATTCTACCTCTATATTTAGGATTGGTGTATCTGATTAATTTTGCACGCGAACCCGAGTTAATCCAAAACCAATTAATCGCGCCGGAATATTTCGCAAAATTGGTAACTGCAACAAAGGTGGCGGTGTAAACTGTCGATCGCTATTTAATGCCCCCTTAATAATTCGCTCCTGCATAAAGGACTGAAATGCTTGAATGAGGCGTGTGGGTAACTCCCGCTGTCGCTGCACCTCTGCCAAATCCCACAGATGCACGCGATCGTTTTTCAGGGAGGCGCTGAGTACATTAGCCGCGACGACAGCATCTTGAATCGCATAGTTAATTCCCACACCGCCAACGGGCGACATGACGTGAGCGGCATCCCCAATTAAGAGCAAACCGGGACGATACCAGCGGGGAAGGCGACTCGATTCAACTGACAGAAATGAAATCTGCGACCAATCTTTGAGTTGAGCGACTCTATCTGCAAATTCCGGTGCTAGTTCAGCCACAGATTTTTGCAAATTTTCTATGCCTGAATCGCGCAATTTCTGATAGCTGCCTTTGAGAATTACATAGCCTATTTGCCAGTAATCCAGGCGGTCAATAACCACTAATAAATGACCTCCCGCAGCTCGCCCTCCCACACCGGAATCTTTGACATCGTGGGGACTGCGCGGCAAACGGAACCACAGAACATCCATCGGCGGCGAAGTTTTAATCGGTTCAAAACCTGCTAATTGGCGCAGGCGGGAAAAGCGACCGTCTGCACCGACAGTCAGTGCCGATCGCACTGCATGACATCCCCCATGTCCGCGATAGCGAATTCCGCACACTGCGCCATTTTCTGTAATTATTTCTTGGACGTTAGCTCCCATTATTAGCTGAAAATTGGGGTAGCGCTGCGCTTCGGCGGTGATGAATTCCAGAAACTTGACTTGGGGAAGAATTGTAATGTAAGGGTACTTGGTTTTGAGACTGCTCAAATCTACGAGGGCGGCAGTATTTTCACCTGCTTGGATGGTGAGGCGACGCATTTTGGTATGGGGCAGTTCCAGTAATTTGTCGGCTATTCCCAATTGATCCATAATTTCCATTACTGACGGATGCAGGGTATCGCCGCGAAATTCTCGATCGAAATCTTTGTGTTTTTCTAGCAGCATCACCGGAATGTTTTGCCGCGCTAAAAGCAGTGCTAAAACAGCGCCAGCGGGCCCGCCTCCTACTATGCAGCAGCTTGTTTCCTGCGAGTCAATGACAGAATGAGTTGTAGTGAATTCTGAATTCTCAACCGAGTTGACAGCCATATTTTTCGGCTCCCGCTTGATGAATAAGTTTGCTAATTACTTACATTGTATGGCTTTGCTAGAGAATGGGAGTTATATCCTGTGCGATCGTTTGTAGTGCGGATTTCAGTCCGCCGGCTGTTACGGACTCAAGTCCCTACTACGAACCGTTTCAGCCACGAGTGAGAGAACCGCCCGCAGCCCCGTGGCTCGACAAGGTACAATAAATGCGATCGTACTTGCGCTTATATTTAAAAAGCTAGACACAACGCCACAGGAGACAACGGACGTATGGGAAAAGTAGTTGGCATTGACCTCGGAACGACAAACTCAGTAGTAGCCGTCATGGAAGGCGGCAAACCAGTTGTGATTGCCAACGCAGAAGGGATGCGGACAACTCCTTCGGTGGTTGCTTTCACAAAAGAAGGAGAACGCCTTGTCGGACAGATGGCCAGACGCCAAACTGTTCTCAACCCGCAAAACACCTTTTACGCTGTCAAACGGTACATCGGACGCAAATATACCGAACTGACTCCAGAAGCAAAGCGCGTCCCTTACACAACTCGCCGCGACGACAACGGAAACATCAAAATCAAATGCCCTCGCCTGAAAAAAGATTTTGCCCCAGAGGAAATTGCGGCGATGGTGTTGCGGAAGTTGGCCGACGAAGCCAGCCGCTATCTCGGACAAGAAGTCACGGGGGCTGTAATCACTGTTCCCGCTTATTTCAACGACTCCCAGCGACAGGCGACGCGGGATGCTGGCAGAATTGCCGGACTTGATGTGAAGCGGATTTTAAATGAACCGACGGCGGCTTCTTTGGCCTACGGTTTGGAAAGAAGAGAAAGTCAAACAATCTTAGTTTTTGATTTGGGGGGCGGTACTTTTGATGTATCTATCTTAGACGTGGGAGACGGAGTATTTGAAGTCAAGGCAACTAGCGGCGATACTCAATTGGGCGGCAATGATTTTGACTCCAAAATTGTTGATTGGTTGGCCGAACAATTTTTAGAAAAAGAAGGCGTGGATTTGCGAAAAAACCGCCAAGCTTTGCAGCGGTTGATCGAAGCGGCGGAAAAAGCTAAGATTGAGCTTTCGGGAGTCGGAATTACCGAGATTAATTTGCCGTTTATCGATGCGAATGAAGATGGGCCTTTGCATTTGGAAACGCGACTGACTCGCGGTCAATTTGAAGGGCTGTGCAGCGATTTGGTGCAGCGGATGCGCCGTCCGGTGAAACAAGCTTTGGCTGATGCAAATTTGAATCCTTCTCGGATTGATGAAATTGTGTTGGTCGGCGGTTCGACTCGGATTCCTCTGGTGCAGGAAATTGTTCGCAGTTTGATCGATCGCGAACCGAATCAAAATGTGAATCCCGATGAGGTTGTGGCGGTGGGTGCGGCAATTCAGGCGGGAATTTTGGCGGGGGATGTCCGCGATGTGCTGCTGTTGGACGTGACGCCGCTTTCTCTGGGTTTGGAAACTATCGGCGGGGTGATGAAAAAACTGATTCCTCGGAATACTACTATTCCTGTTAGGCGATCGGACGTTTTTTCCACGGCCGAAAATAACCAAACTGTGGTAGAAGTTCACATCATCCAAGGGGAACGGGAATTAGGTAGAGATAATAAGTCTTTGGGACGGTTCAAACTAAGTGGAATTCCGCCGGCACCGCGAGGGATTCCGCAGGTACAAGTAGCTTTTGATATTGATGCTAACGGGATGCTGTTGGTGACTGCTTTGGACAAAACTACCGGCAGGGAACAAAGCATTACTGTGCAAGGTGCTTCGACGCTTTCTCAGCAGGAAGTGAATCAAATGATTCGCGATGCGGAACAGTTTGCTCAAGCTGATAAATTGCAGCGGGAAAAAGTCGAAAAACGCAATCGTGCTGAAGCTTTGGCTTATCAAGCTGAGCGACAGTTGCGAGAGGTGGCGCTCGATCGCGGAATGCAGTTTGCTCAAAGAAGCCGCCAGCGAATTGAAACCTTAATTCGGGAGTTGCGAGACAGTTTGGAACGCAACGACGAGCGGGGAGTTGACCAAGTTGGTTCGGATTTGCAAGATGCTCTTTACGATTTGAACCGCGAAGTTGCAGCGTTTGCGATGGATGACGATGATGATGATTTCTTTGAGTCTGTGAAGCGCACTTTTACGGGCGACGGTACTAAGCGCCGCAGCGATGACAGCAGCTATTATACCAATGCTAAGCCGTACAGGCGATCGACTGTCGATCCAATTCCCGATCGCCCCTACGATCGCTCCTACGATCGCTCCTACGATCGCTCCTACGATCGCCCGGACGATCGCGATCGTTCATACGATCGCAGAAGCAGCACCAATCGCCCCAGTCGCCCTTATCAAAATCAAAGCGACGATTGGGATGATGACGACGATTGGCTCTAATTGAAGGAAGAAGGAAGAAGGAAGAAGGAAGAAGGAAGAAGGAAGAAGGAAAAGAGCAGGTCTTAATTCTCAGAATATATGACAGCTTTTTTCCTGCAACTTCTCAAAGCTTTTTATTCCCTATACCTAGGACTAAGATTCTTTGAATTAAATTGGAGTTACTATCACAGGTAGGGAGAAAAGTATATTTTATGAGTCATAGAGAGCAATACATTTGGCAGCGGGGTATTTATCTTTGTCAACTTTGCTACGAATTAACCAAATCTTTTCTTCTATCTGAACTATATGGTCTTACCAGTCAAATTCGCCGTGCATCTGTATCAGTACCAGCTAATATTGCTGAGGGATATGGACGTGTTAGCACGAAAGAGTATATTCGATTCTTACAAATAGCTCTTGGTTCACTGCGAGAACTGGATACTCATTTAGTGATTTATGAAAAAGTGGGGTTAGGAACACACGAGCAAATATCACCTGTTGTTAAAGAAGTGGATGAAGTCACACGACTAATTGTCAGCACTATCAATAAACTTCAATCCGAATAAGACCTCTTTAATTCTTCCCTCTTCCTTCTTCCCTCTTTTCACCCGCTCGCGAAGCCGTTATAGCCCTCTTCCATCTCCAAAATTATTCCTTCTTCCTTCTTCCCTCTTCCCTCTTTTTACCCGCTTGCGAAGCCGTTATAGCCCTCTTCCCTCTTCCCTCTTCCCTCTTCCTTCTTCCCTCTTCCTTCTTCCCTCTTCCTTCTTCCTTCTTCCCTCTTCCCTCTTCCTTCTTCCTTCTTCAATTATGCAAAATTTTCGTAATTACTATCAAATACTCGGAGTTCCCAGAGACGCTACGGCTGATGAGATCAAAAAAGCCTATCGCCGACTGGCGAGACAGTTACACCCAGACGTGAATCCGGGTGACAAATTTGCTGAAGATAACTTTAAGGATATTAATGAAGCTTACGATATTCTTTCCGACATCGAAAAGCGAGCTCAATACGATCAGTTTAGTAAATTCTGGAAACAAAAAGGATTTCAAGGGAAACAAGGCGTAAAACTTCCCAACTTCAAAACTTGGGGAAATAACAAAGCTAGCCGCCAAAAACCAGCCGAAGATATCGATTTTAGCGATTACTCGGATTTTAATAAATTTCTCGATCAAGTGCTTGGAAGGCGACGGGAAGTGAGGATGGCGACGGCGAATGATGCACCGCGAGTTCCCGCCTCGGAACCCTGGAGTACGGCTTCTAAGAAAACAAGTTATGTTGCTAATTATCGGGAAGATAGAAGGGATTTTGACGATCGCGAAATGCGACGCGAAACTAGAGAAATAGAAGATCGCGAAATCAGAAGAGACATCGAGGCCAGGCTGACTCTGCCTTTGGAAAGAGCTTATTCCGGCGGTACCGAGCGCATTCGTTTGGATGACGGGCGGTGGATCGAGGTAAATATGCCTGCAGCGATGGTATCGGGCCAGCAAATTCGCCTGCGAAATCAAGGTATTGGCGGCGGCGATTTGTACTTAAAAATCACAGTTTCTCCCCATCCATTTTTTAGCTTAGAAATGTCGGATATTTGCTGCCAATTGCTGCTGACACCCTGCGAAGCGGTGCTTGGTGGAGATGTGGAAGTGCCGACGCTGGATGGCCCGGTGAAGATGAAACTACCGCCGGGAGTCACCTCTGGAAAGCGGTTGCGGATGGCAAATAAAGGCTATCCGACTGGAAATGGCGATCGGGGCGATCAGCTAGTAGAAATTCAGGTGTTAATTCCCAAGGAAATTAGTGAAGAAGAACGGGAATTATACGAAAAATTGCGGCAGATTGAAACTTTTAAACCGCGTCAAGATTTGTCGGTTTAATTCTGTAGTGCGCGCAATGGGTACCTTAAAAATGACAAGGACTCGTTACCAGGCTCTGCCTGGTAATGCTTCTGGGGCGAGGAAGAGCCTCTTTTGACCTCGCTGCTTAGGGAAACAGAGGAGTGTGCGAGATGTTTAACTTATTTAATTTTCGTTCCTTACTACTAATTGTATTGAGCAATCCTCGATAACCTAAGTAAAATTACTGTTGCAATTATTTCTGAATTAGCCGAAAATTAACAACAAGTAATCCTATATCCACTCCGACCAAGAAACCGGAATTTTTACTCAATCTGTCGGCTAAAACTGAATATTTGACCAAAAAACCCGGTTTCTGAACCCCCGTGCGTCCAGGATTAACTAAAGTAATTTTTCGACAATCAGGAGAAGTCTGCCGCCATGACTCAAATGCCGCCCCAATGCAATAATCTGCAAGAGCAAGTTGACACTTTACTGCAACTGCTGCGTCAAGAACCGTCTTTGCGACAACAAGATATTACGGCGGTACAAGCGTCTCTAAAAAAGGCAATTTCTCCTGAATTTGAAATTGTGTTTGCGGGCGCTTTTAGTGCAGGAAAATCGATGTTGATTAATGCTTTGTTAGAGCGAGAATTGCTCTACAGTGCTGAAGGACACGCAACTGGTACTGAGTGTTACATCGCCTATGCTGAATCGGCCCAAAAAGAGCGCGTTGTTCTAACTTTTTCGAGCGAAGTTGAGATTCGCGCTCAAGTTTATGCTCTGTGCGAGCAGTTGAATTTAACTACTGAAATCAATATTAATCAAATAGATGTAGTAAAGATTTTATCTCAGGGATGTTTGATAATCATCGAAAAGGAAGGCGGAGAAAATAAATCGGAGCTAGCCAAACAAGCTAAGGCTTTGATACTGTTGCTAGAAGGTTTTGAAGCTAATCGCGAGCGCATCCAAACTGTCGATAACGCTACTTATTCTATGGAACAGTTTAACTTTTCCAATCTCAAGGAAGCTGCTAGTTATGCGCGGCGCGGTAGCAACAGTGCTGTGCTGAAACGAGTTGAATATTATTGTTGCCATCCACTGCTGAAAGATGGTAATATTATTATCGATACGCCGGGAATTGATGCGCCTGTTAAACAGGATGCGGAATTGACCTACGATAAGATTGAAAGCCCTGATACTTCGGCGGTTGTTTGCGTGTTGAAGGCTGCGTCGTCTGGGGAAATGACGACGGAAGAGACGGAGTTGATGGAGAAAACGCGATCGAATCCGGGAATTCGCGATCGGCTGTTTTACATTTTCAACCGCATTGACGAAACTTGGTACAACACGCAACTGATCCAGCGCTTAGAAAATCTGATTAATTCCGACTTTCGCGACACTACCAGAGTCTATAAAACCAGCGGATTGCTGGGATTTTACGGGAGTTTAATTAGAGGGACAACCGGGCGCGATCGCTTTGGTTTGGATACAATATTTGCCGAAAGTCGCGATCGCCTTGATGCAGACACGAATTCGGGTAACAACAGCGAAAATAGTCAAGACACACCGCAATTTGTCAGCGAATTTAACCGCTACTGTGCGAATTCTGGTAAACTATCTCCCAGCAGATTTCGGATTTCAGTTAATAGCTACGAAACCCCAAATCAAAACTACGTGCGGATTCTTGCAGAACAAGGTCAACCGTTAATCCAGCAATTAATTCAAGATAGCGGTATCGAAGATTTTCGCACAGCCATCACTGATTATCTCACCAAAGAAAAGCGCCCGCAACTGTTCAAAAATCTCGCTGACGATTTAGAAGATTTGTGCATTCAACTGCGGAAACAGTACCAAACAATCCAGCGGAGTTTGGACAGCCAGCCCCGCGAAATTGAAGCGATGAAAGCCCAAGAACTTTTGCGCTTAAATCAAGAATTGCAGCAAGTAGGACAAGACTTTCGGGAACATATCGCCAAAGAAATCAATGAAATGATTATGAATAAATGCGATATTTTTGACATTGATTTTCGACAACTGCAATCTCGGATGATCCGCCGCTTGGATGAATTGTTAGACGGATTTTCGGTAGAGGCGGCTTACGGACGCACTTTGATGACTCATCCCCGCAATGCTACAGCACCTTTAATTGCTGTTTTAGTGGAAGCGCTTTATTATTTAGCGAATCAGTTGGAAGATATTTTAGTAGAGGCTACTAAGTCACTGATTGATAATTATTTCCAGTATCTGAAAGACAGCGTTCGCAAGTCGGAATACTATCGATTGCTTTATCGGTTGTTGGGGAATGATGGGGGAATTGAACAGCAGTTAGAGGAGTTATCGCAGCGGGTTTCTAATGCTTTGGTGAATGCAGCGGGTGTCGAGTGCGATCGCTACGTACGAGAAAGTCCCCGTTTTTACGACGAAGGAACGTTTTCGATTTACCAATTCCGGGAAACATTACAGCAAACATCTCAAGGTTACGATTGCGAAAACATGGTGGACGCGCAACCGGCTATTCGGCAATTGTTGCGGCTAGATTTTGAGCCAAAAGTATCTAGAACTATTCGGCAAACTTTCCGCCAAACTGTCAACCAAACGCTGAAAGAGCATTTGTTACCGATGGCGGAACAGCAAGCTGATGATATTTTGCAGAAATACAGTCAAGCCCGCGATTATTTGGAACAAACTTTAGCACAGGAAGCTGAGGAGAAAATTGCCAAGAATCTGCGGCTGCAAGGGGAGAATGAAGAAAAGATCGAAAAGTACGATCGGGCGGTTTCTGGGATTAATGATTGTTTGCGGGCGATGAAGTTGCACGAGCATTTGTTGCCTGTAATTGTAGAAAACAATAGCGTTGCGGTGGATTTTGACTAATTGTGCTATAATTGCCAGCAAAGAGCGACTTTAATTCTATGAACATTCGCCAAAAACTTCTAACAATAATCGAGCAACTTCCAGATGATAAGTTGGCAATACTTCTCAACCTCGCGCTGTTTTTGACAAGAGGGAAAGAATCTGTTCAACCGATGCTTGAATCTCAAGCTTATCAAGATTGGCTGAGTGCGGAAAATGACATTTATGACGAAATATTTGCCGATGAACTTACGGCGCGGTGATGTAGTGTTGGCTCAAGTGCCAATGCCTTCTAGTCAGCTAACACAGTTTAAACTGCGTCCGGCTGTGATAATTTCGGCAGATAATCTCAACCAAATTCTTGACGATGTGATGGTTGTACCTTGTACCTCTAAGACAACTCGCCCTTTGAGGGTGGCTCAATATTTGATAACAGGAGATGAAATTGCATTAGCTGGTATTAGAGTGGAGTCTGTAGTTAGATGCGAGTCCATTTTTACCCTAAATAAATCAATGATTACTCGCCAACTGGGTTCTCTTTCAACTGAGGCTATAAACCACGTTAATCGCTGTTTAATGGTAGCTTTGGAATTAGAAATAGTAGATTAAATAGGACTTACACGAGGGTGGCAAGAATATGGAAGATAAATTTGATTTTCACAACTGCGGTAATGAGGATGCTTTATCTTTCGGTAACGCAATGCTTAAAGTAGAAAAACTCAAGGAAACAGTAAATGAAGTTTTGCCTGAAAATGGGTTGGGACAGACACTAAATAGTTCGTTAAGCAAACAGAAACTAGATATTAATGTCGGTTTAACTACTGACCTAACACGTTATTTCTATGAAAAATGGTTTGGTGAAGGTATAGATTGTGAAATTCTCAGAGTGGGTGCTCAGGGCTGGAAGAAAGGAAAAATTAAGCTCAAACTCAATGTCACTATAGAATTTTGTCCAGATGAACCAAAAGTTGAAGAAACACCAGAAAACAATCAATTAGAAATTAGCCCTCCAGAATCACCCCTTGACGATTTGCGCCGCCAACTACTAAACTCGGAAAATCAACCGCACAATTCATGACTAAAACCCCAAGAATCCCCATTCCACCCGAAGTCAGAAAATACGTATTTACTCGCAACAAATATCAGTGCCAAAGCTGCGGCCAAACCAAACTAGAAGCAGAACTGACGATCGATCATATCATCCCCCTAGGGCGCGGCGGCAGCAACGACATCAGCAACCTGCAAACCCTCTGCCGCCCCTGCAACCAAAGGAAAACCGACAAACTAGACCCGCGCTTCCGGCGACACTTTGACCTGTGATACAGCATTTTTCAGGTAAGTAGGTACTAGCAGAGATAGAGGACACGGCAGTGCCGTTTCCCTACTGCGATCAATTCTCTCTTCTCTTTCTCTGTGTCCTCTGCGCCCTCTGCGGTTAAAAAATCCTACCATCTATAATACCGATAAGGATCGTCCCCATTCTCAAAATCCGCCTTATAATCCCAGTGATAAAACTCCCGACTCGACCCGTTAAACACAGATCCATCCGCCTTAAAACTAGCCCCTAAATTAGCCAAAATCTGAGCATTTGCCCGAGTTTGCCGCCAGCGAGTAAAACGCAAATAAGTCTTATCATCCGCATTCAAACTGTCCGGGTCAATTTGAGAGAAAATCGCCACACCCTTACCAACTTGTACCCGACTTAACAAACCGTCACCACCGATTTCTCCCCCAGACTTAATCAACCAAGTATCATAAAAAGAGCGCGATCGCAAATCTGAACTGCTAAGCCCCTTCACCTCATCCCAACCCGGAACCGCCAGCGAACCACCGAAATCCTTCGCCTGCTGCAAACCCACGCCCAACGCCGCCACAGGCACTTGACGCGGCAAGAAAAACGCCTTCCCGCCAGCATTCAAATAACCGCGCAAGTCGGCATCTTTCATATTCGCTTCGGCCCCCACAATTGCCAAACCCACATCCTGAGAAAGCGCATTAGCCCGCTGATAAAATACCCCCAAACTGTCCAGCTTTTGGGCATCCTTGTCTCCCCCAATTAAAACAACTTGATCCGGCTTTCCAAGCACCGGAGAAGTCATCCCGTAACTCATAATTTGTTGCACTAACTGCGCCGCCCCACCATCTACAGAATAATGATCTTCCAAATCCAACTCGTTTAAAATCAACCGCCCTTTACCGTAATCCAATTCCATCAGCGGCGAATAAGCTAAATCAAACTCAGATTCCAAAATAGGCCGCCAACCGCTGCGGTGCGGCTTCTCAATAGCAGCGCTGCTGACACCGCCGCGATTTCCCCAATGCCAGCCGTACCAAGGCATACGTGCCGGACTAATTTTTACGCTTGTTTCCATCATATCTGGATAGGCTTCAAGCAGCGTGCTTTCCCCAGTCCAATCGCGCAAATCTTCACCGTCTAAACCGATAACTGCGGGATGGTTGCTATCAACTGGATAAGCGCGGCGGCTGACGTGGGGTGCAACCCGAAAACCCATGTTTTCCAGCCATTCTGGCCCTTGGGGAAATACAATTGCTTTGCCGCCATTGCGTACAAAATTTTCTAAACTTCCAGGCAATTTTTCCCCGCTAGAAAACGCTTCCCTACCGATAATTAGTAGGGGCAATCCCCCCGTGGTTGCCCCTGCATTACCGTTCCACGGCACAAGCTGATGACCTAGCTGTTTTAACATTGCCGATGTTTTGCCGACTGGATCGAAAATTGCCACCTCATCTTTGATTTTGCTTCCATTGGTAAACACCCGGAAAGCGAATTTATCGGAATGCGGGCGATCGCCCACTCGCGCAGTCAAGCGAATTTCGCCGTCAGTCTTGCTGTAAACAGTATTTGGCAATTTTACATCTATTGGGAAGAATAGCGTGGCTGCTGGCTGAATAACTCCTTTCTTTTCGCCTTTTTTTACTTCGTTACCTCCCACCAAAACCCGCCAATCAAATGCAAATTCTTGCGGTGTCCTGGTATCGTTAATTAACACTACTTGCTTGGCAAGTTTTCCGCCTACAAAAAAGTTATGGTCTTTGGCAGTAAATACCGGATTAGCACCAGCTATCCAAGCCAAAGTCGAGCTATTGTTATTCATAATTGCCTCGCCGCCCGGATGAATAGTGTAAGCTTCTGGCTGCAAGTAATTCAAATAATTATTCGAGACTTGCTTCAAATAAACTCCTCGCTGCCCCGCTTGAAATGCCCCCATATCCACCTTATTTCTGCCAGCATCAGAAAGTTCCCAACCGTGTCCGTCATTCCAAGGAATCATCCCTCCAGACATTCCAAAAGTCCGCCAACTCCGCCAAGTATTTGTGCTGAATAACTCCTGCAACTTTTGAAAAGCTGGTGCAAAATCTAAATCATTGTTAAAATGCCAGCTTTTATACTTTTGACCTTTGACAAATTGCTCGGTAATTTTAGCTTTATAAGCCGTACTTTCCAACTCGTAAGCCTGGTTGCCCAAATAAATTGCGGCAAACTCAGTCATCCAAGGTTCGCTGAGAATGGCCTGACTAAAGCCTTGGCGATTTCGCATCATGGTGACGTGCAACGGTGTGCCAAATTCCACTACCATGTAGGGCATTTCTCCGGTTTTGCTCCATTCGGAAATCCACTCTTCTCTCTCTTGCAGGGGAATCATATTTAAATAAGAATTCAGTGCATAAACATCGCCAAAGTTTGCTCCTTGGTGTACCATAACGGGTCTGGTAGGGTCGGCTGATTTAATAGCAGCTAAAGCATCATTGCCGAAGAGAGTCTTGATTGGCATGGGATCTCTGTCCCATTTCCTGAGAGCTCCTTCTATTTTGCTTTTTCCGATTTGGCGGGGATTTTGGTCTTCACTGTTGCCAAAATAATTAGGACTTGTTGCCCACATTAATACTGATGGATGATTGCGGTAACGGCGCATTTCTGTCATCATTCGCGCTTTCCAGCGGTCTCTATACAGGGGGTTTTTCCACTTGCCGTTCCAAGCGATCGGACTAACGTCTAAGGCCGGCACCATAATGGGAAAACCTTTGAGGTCTGCTCTTTCTGATAACAGTTCTCGAAAGTGCCACCGACCCCGTTCGTCGTGATTCCAAGGCCAGGTTTCTGCTATGTTAAAACCTGCTTTCATGTAGCTTTCAATTAATTTGTCAGCAACTTCTACTATGCCGCTTTCCCAAGAACCGTCTGAGTGCAAGATTGGGCGGAGGCGAAACTCTGTGCCGTTGAAGAAAAATTTGCGCCCTTCTATCCAAAATTCGCGGAAGCCGAAAGGTTGGTTGTATTGGGTGTCGATGCCACTGCCTTTTACTTCTAATTGCAGGGTGTAAAGGTTGGGTTTTTCTAGATCCCAAAGACGGGGATTTTGCCAGTCCCACTGTACTTTTACTGTTTGAATTGGTTTGGCTTTGACGGTGGCGCTGCCTATAAATTTTTGTTCTACTTTGCCTTGTTCATCGAGCATTTGGGCGATTAGTTGAACTTGCCCATTTTGGGAAACATCTTTGAGTTCTATATCTAATTTAACTTGCTTTTTTCGGGTGGATGTTTGGACGAATACGTCGCTGACTAGCGGGCCTGGGGGAACGCTGAGGAGTCGCACTTCGCCGATGATTCCCCGCGATTGTAGCTTAGATTTTGTTGTATAGATTTCTGTGGGACTCATAATCACGGCTTTGTCTTTTTCTTCGGAGACTGCCGCGACTAAAATAGATAGGGTGTTGTCACCTGGTTTGACTGCTTTTGTAATCTCAACAGTACCGTAAGGCCATTCGATTTGACCGCAATTAATGCCGTTGACAAAGATTACTGCATCGGTGCTGACTCTGGCTAAGTCAATAAAAATTCGGCGGTTTTTCCAGTTGTCGGGAATGTTGGCTGTTTGTTGGTACCAAGCTTTTGATAGTTGTTCGCGGTTGAAGTTTTCCCAATCTTTGCCACTGCCGCGAGTGATAATTCCGGGTACGGATTGCTTGTTTTCTTTTTGCCAGTCTCCGGGCACCCAGATGGATCCCCAGCTTGGGGAGGCGGGGGGGGTTTGGAGGTTGCCAACTGCGGGGACAAATTGCCACTTTCCGTTGAGATAGATTTGGGATCGTTTGTTGTCGATCGCCCGAATGGCCGCGATGGTAAGATTGGGAAAGCCCATCGACGATATCGCACTGTTACTGACCGAATTGGCATTTTGAAGCGTGTAACCCATGAATCCGAAGACGGTGGCGGCTGCGAAGAATAATCCGATAATTTTTGCCAGCTTGTGATTCACCTTAAGTTTCTCCCAGACATGGGTCGATCGAATTTGTCCCTTCATTTATCATAAGCTGCTGCCTGCATAAATTGGTCGGTTGCGGCGACTGGGGAGAGTGGGAGAGTGGGAGAGTGGGAGAGTGGGAGAGTG
>NZ_CAWPRX010000065.1:0-2063 GCF_963890365.1 Tychonema sp. LEGE 07196
ATAGTAATCCTTGCAGGAGTCATAAAATTTTCACCCCACCCCAACCCTCCCCGCGGGTTCGGGGAGGGAGTAAGAAATTCACAAATGATTTAGGATTGCTATATCTGCGGTTGAAGGATGGATAGAAGATTTGGGGATAGAGTCGTCCGCTATTTTGGGACGGACAGAGGGGTGAGTTTTGGTCGATCGACATTGCTCAAATCTAAGCGATAATTTGTTGTTTTTGCACCAGGCCCGTTGCCTTCTCGGACTGTGATAATAAAGCCAGTTGGGTTTTTGGGGTCTCGGACTACTTTGTCAATAAATTGTCTTTGTATTTTTTCGACATTTAAAACTTGAGGTCTGATGAAAATTCTTTCGGAAATACATAAAAGTGCGGCTCCGTCTTGATAGCGGGCTGCGTAGAACCAATATTTTTTACGGTTAGTTGTAAATTCCTTTCTGCTAAATATAGTGTATCTTTCAAGTGGGGCTAATTGTTGGTTGAGGTTGCAATTTTTATCGATGTAGGTTGCGTTGGCTGGTAGTTGCAATTGTTGGGCGAAAACTCCTGGTGCAATCGCGGTGACAATTGCTGAGATGAGGCTGAGGGTGAGGGTGAAGGACGATCGGCTGTTCATAAATACTTGCCTTTATTTATTTTGATCGAGTGTTGTACGGTGTACTTGGTATTTTATCTTTCTTTTAAATACTGTTCTAATTCCGCTGTGCGGGCTTTTGTCATCCGATCCAAACATTCATTGAGAAAACCTCCATAACCAGTACCGCCGCGATTTTGGTAAACTTCAAATTCGCAGGTTTTATCTCTTAACTGAATCCACCCTAATTGTGCTTCTGCAAGGATCGATCGCTCTTCGCGACTCAATTTAGCAACCAGTTGCTTGTAAACCTCATTCAGCCGTTTGTCTGAGGCTTCATACCTAAACCTAATACAAGTTCTGACTTCCACATCTCCTTGCGGGCGATCGCAATTAATCTGTTGAGCAATGACAGATTGCCCCGATCGTGCGAAAATTGATGCTGTAGCTAAGATTGTCACAAGTGCGATCGACCACAAGGGCGATCGGTTTTTCGGTAAATTTATTTTCATTACCATAAAACCCACGTATTTTACGATTTTTCTAACACCAGACAGATTTTATTCAATAAATTTAAAGATTATTTTTAGATTGGGCGAGGGTTCGCTCTGTCGGTGGGATTCCCAAAGTATGCTTGATAGCTGCATCTACTGCGGCCATATTTGACCAAATACCAATTTTGCGATCGATTTCAACTTCTAGAAGTGTCACCAGATTGTCTGTCATGATTACCGAGTCAGCCAACAATCGTGTTTGCTGGCCCTCCCTTGTGGCTAGGGAAACAAAAACCCGGCTTGGGTGTCCTACACGAGTTAAATTGCTAGTAATCATTGCTGTAATAGTTTGTCCTAAACCAGTCCCCAAATTATCAGCTTGAACTATCAAAACTGGGCGGCGCTTCGCAGTACGCAAATCAGCATTGGGAAACAGAACCAGTGCTACATCACCGCGTTTATAAATCATCGTAAGCATCCATTTCCGGTTGTTCCCAATCCTCGGCAAATCTGCTCAACCTGATGCGTAAATCTCCTGCTTGTTCGCGATCTATACCGCGAGATTGTAGTTCTACTAATCCTGATTCGGCGAGAAAAGTAACAATAACTTTCCCTTCTGTTAAGTCGCTAGGAGTTTCTAATAACACAACTTTGCCGTCTCGATATATACCCTTTACTGATTTTAACATTTTACTTTTATGCCCAACGACTTATTGACATTTTAGCTTTGTTTAGGATATCTAGCAGCTCAGGGAAATATTTTTGGGGATTGGCACTTTTCAAAAGCGGCTCCCACCAAAGATAAAGCCACCATCGGCGCTGTTACCGCCCTCAAAATTCTACTACCCAAAGAGACAGGCTCAAAACCAAATTCGATCGCCCTTTCCACTTCACCATCAGTCCACCCACCCTCCGGGCCAACCGCAATCGCGATCGATAATTCCTCCGGTTCTTGCTCCCCCCTTAGCAAGCGGGGCTGGGGGGATTCATC
>NZ_CAWPRX010000066.1:0-15216 GCF_963890365.1 Tychonema sp. LEGE 07196
CTACATAGAGGCGGTTGTCGGTCGATGTGACCCAGTTGCAAAACTGATCCCACAGGTTAGCGCTTTCGCGCTGCTGTAATGTGGTTGTCATGTGTTTATGATTGCGTTATTTGGTTGTCAATGTTCGTGACGGCTTTGTGTTCCGCCATGTATATAACATAAACCTTTTATTTCAGTTTGTAAAGGGTTTTTAACTACAGTTTTTATTATGTTTAGTATAAGTATTTTTTATATTGGTTTCTAAAGCTTGCTGTATGGGGATTTGATAAAGCAGAGTTCGGAGTTTACAGGCGATCGCACGAAAAAAATAATCTTCATAATCTAGCTGGCAAGGTGATTCGGGACTGGCGTGAGTGTTAAGATAGATGAAGTATTGCGATCGGCAACCGCAAAACTCGCACTTATCATAAAAATGGGTCTAAAACCCCATGCTTCTAGCACGGCTTTGCTGTATGCTTGTAGTAGTGGAAAGGTAATCAACCACTCTAAAAACCTAGCTGTCGAAAGACAAAGCGCTAAACCTTGAAAATTGAATCTAAGCGGTTCTACTGCATTTTTCGCTTACTCCACCTCGCAGTAGGTAAAAGATTCAGAGGAGCTAGACTCACAGCATTTGAAGCGAATTTGCTTCAAACTGAAACAGGACTTGCTCAAAAGCAAATAGGGTAGGGCATACCCTAATTAACGCTTGGGGAGAGTCCCACCTCTGATCTAGAGACTGCAAGGAATCTAGTTTAAGTGGTCTCGGTGAACCAAGAATCCTCGTACCTTCAGGTCGAGGAGTGTCAAATATATAGTTGTCGATCGAGTCCGATCGCTCAAAATCCCCAGGAATGTCCCGCACCGTCACCTACAGCCCCGCTTATACTCTGGTTCCCACCTACGAGTGTTTCAACCGCTGCACCTATTGCAATTTTCGGGCCCAACCGCTGCAAAGTCCTTGGCTGACACTCCCAGAAGCCGAAACACAGCTTGAGTTGCTGCTTCCTCAATGTGTAATTGAAATTCTGATCCTCAGCGGCGAAGTACATCCCGAGAGTCAACGGCGAAAAGCTTGGTTTCAGCGGATTTACGATTTGTGCGAACTGGCACTCAGTCTCGGATTTTTGCCGCATACTAATGTAGGGCCGCTCAGCTTTGAGGAGATGGCGCAGTTAAAACAAGTGAATGTTTCAATGGGGCTGATGCTAGAACAGTTGTCCCCCGATTTGTTACAAACTGTTCACCGACACGCACCGAGTAAAGTGCCGGCGCTGCGGCTGCAACAGTTAGAATGGGCTGGGGAATTACAGATTCCGTTTACGACTGGTTTGCTGTTGGGAATCGGGGAAAGTGAAGCTGATTGGATTGAGACTCTGGAGGCGATCGCCCAGATTCATTCGCGCTACAATCACATTCAAGAAGTTATCCTCCAGCCCCACAGCCCCGGAAATCAGCAAAGTTGGGAGGGTGAAGTTTTTGATGCTACAAAAATGCCGCAAGTAATTGCGATCGCCCGCAGCATTTTACCTGCACAAATCTCCCTGCAAATCCCGCCAAATTTAGTTACACAACCGGATATATTGCTGGCTTGTTTAGAAGCAGGTGCGACAGATTTAGGCGGAATTGGGCCATTGGATGAAGTTAATCCCGATTATCCTCACCTGCAACATCAAACTTTAACAGAAATTTTAGCAGCAGCGGGATGGCAACTCGTGCAACGTTTGCCTGTTTATCCTCAGTATGATAACTGGCTGCCGCAAACATTACAAACTGCTGTCAAAAAATGGAGAGTTAGTCATTAGTCATTGGTCATTAGTCATTAGTCATTAGTCATTAGTCATTGGTCATTGGTCATTAGTGATTATACCAAATCCGTATTGGGACTCCCCTTTATGAATTCGTCGGCCTTGGGGCCGACATCGTTTGTGTAGACGCGGTTTCAACCGCCGAATCATCTCAAACTACATAATAATTCCCATGCAACTGTATTCGATCTAATCAACTATTGAACTTTTAAACCAAAGAACCACCGCCATCAATCCAGACTTCAGTACCCGTGATAAAACTGGAGGTATCCGATACCAGAAATAACACTAATTTCGCGATATCTAGGCTCGAACCAGCGGTATTATCAGTCAAAGGAATCATATCTTGAAGGCAATCACGGTCAACTGGAATGCGATCGAGATGGCGCTTAACAGTGCTTTCATTGATCGCAGTCAGCACCCCGCCCGGACAGATAACATTGACTCTGATGTGACTCGGAGAAAGTTCTAGCGCCAGCATTTTTGCTAAAGCTACCTGGGCAGCTTTGCTGCAAGCGTAAGCTGTAGCGCCAACTTTTTTGAAGCTTCGGGTGCCATTAATCGATGAGGTAATCACAATCGAACCTCCTTGTTTTTTTAGATAAGGAACTGCATATTTTACAGTCAAAAATGTTCCTGTCAGATTGGTGTTAATTGTCCGTTCCCACTCATCGAGTCTTATCTCTTCTACCGGCGACCAGATACCGTTAATCCCCGCATTGGCGAACACAATATCAATTCTTTGATATTCGTCAAAAATTGTTTGAAATGCCTGCTGCATTTGCTCAGAATGGCCCACATCTGCGGCAATTGCCAGCCCGCTGCCTCCTTCATTGATTAGTTTGCGGACTGTTTCTTGCGCCGTTTCTAAACTTAGATCGATAATAGCAACTTTTGCGCCTTCCTTGGCCATTAAAATTGCTGCTGCACGACCAATTCCCGACCCGCCGCCGGTAATAACGGCAACTTTTTCTGCAAGTTTCATATTTTTTTATGTAATTTATTTGGGGACGATGTTTATAAATATAAGTATAGAGAGATAGGACTGAAGTCATCACTACGAATAGACTTGAGTCATCAAAAACAGCTAAGTAAAAATTTGTTTGATGCGATAATTGTAGCGGTAAGGTGCGCCTAGCGCACCCTACTTTAGACAGAGGATTCCGTCAAGATTACGGTCATGCTTCCTGCTGCGGAACCCAGACAGAAACTGAACCGGCGTTACACCTAAAATCTGCCCAACCATCGTCATTTGTTACGATGGGTTCTTTGACGTGTTCCATGATGTCAATATAAGTTCGATTGGGCTGGCCGACTTCCATAAACTTAGTGCCATCGCCTCCATTACTTAGTACCACAGCCATGCCACCAGGGTGTTCTTCGTTTCCTAGTCGCGTCCAGCCAATTGTGTTAGCGTGGTCGAAGTAATCGTATTGATTACCGTAGGAATAGGTTTGGCGGGCAAACAGCAATTTATCTAGAATCCACTGATGTTTGTCTAACCAAATCTCGTATTCATTGCCATCATTTGCTGTATCTTTATAGTGATCGCCGTAATAATCCGGGTAAAAAATACAGGGATATCCTTCACTCCGCAGCAGGATTAAAGCGTAAGCAAGGGGTTTAAACCAAGATTCGACAACTGATTCTAACGATTGCAAGGGTTGAGAATCGTGGTTGTCAACCAAAGTAACGGCTAGAGTGGGTTGCTGTTGAACGAGGGTGCCGTCGAAAATTGTTCGCAAGTCGTAGCTGTTGCCGGCTTTGCTAGCAGCGTGGAAGTTATAGTGGAGGGGCGCATCAAATAAGGATACTTTACCGTCCGTTGCTTGGATGAAGTAATGCAAAGCTTCCACTTCGTAAGACCAATATTCACCTACGGCAAATAGGTCGCGTTTGGCATAGTTGCGGACGTGTTCCAACCACTCTTGGAAAAATCCTGCTGCTACGTGTTTGACGGCATCAAAACGAAATCCGTCAACGTTTGTTGTATCCACATACCACTCGCCCCAGTATTTTAATTCCCCGGTGACTTCTGGGTTGTCCATATCTAAGTCGCAACCCATGAGGTAATCAAAATTGCCTTTTTCTAGGTCTACTCCCTCATCAAATTCTTTGCCTTTTAGCAGGTAAATGGCATGGTTGTCAGTGTCGTAAACGTTGTAATCAATGGCGTCAAAATGCCACCAATGCCACTCCATACTGGAATATTTTTTGTCGCGGCCGGGGAAAGTAAAATGTGTCCAAGCTTTGATTTTTTGATATTCACCTACGGTGTCATTGCGGTTGTCTGGATTGAAGGGTGTGGCTTCGGCTTCTTCTTGGGCATCGGCACCTAATTTGTGGTTGAAGACAACATCGGCATAAATCCGAATTCCAGCATCTTGGGCAGCTTTGATTGCGCGCAAATACTCATCTTTTGTACCGTATTTAGTGCGTACTGACCCTTTTTGGTCGAATTCGCCTAAATCGAATAAGTCGTAGACACCATAGCCCACATCCATACCGCCACCCGTTCCTTTATAAGCGGGTGGCAACCACAGAGATGTAACGCCAATTTTAGCTAAATCTTTTGCAGATTCGGCTAGCTGATTCCACAGGTTTCCGTCATCGGGGGTGTACCAGTGAAAATACTGCATCATGACGCCATTGACTTCAGACATATTAAGTTTTTCCTGTTTTTTAAAGTTGCCCGATCTATTGTTGTTAGTTGCCGAGCGCTCTCGCTATTTCTGCAATCTACGGTCATTACGAATGATAAAATATATGAATGAATAATAAAATATATCTTTTGACAGATTGACAATTTTGTATATTGCATAGAAAAATTTTTCAGCATATGTAACAGCGCAAAAAATATGTTCTAGGACTTGTGATTGTGCGATCGCAAACCTGCTTGATATGATGTCAGCTTGAATGCCGACGATTAAATCGGTTTGCAGTGAGGATAAATGGTTGGTAGTGAGGACTTCTGTTTTCTGAGTTTTGAGGCGCACACAAGTCCGAACGATCGAACTTGGTAACGGTTATTTTACGGGAAATAAGATGATTCTTCGATTGGGTCGATCGCACAACGACCTCTAAACTGTCAAATATCAAGATTTTGCAGGTTCTCCGGCTACTCGCTCAATCTTAGTATCCCAAGTACCGTCGATCGCCAATTCGAGCAATCTAAATCCGGGCCCGATGGTGTCGAGGACAATCGGAGAGGTTTTGGGTAACAGTTGGATGCAGGTACTGGGAGTACCCAAGTAGGAAACTCCGCCTCGCTGTTGATGAAATTCTTGGTGAATGTGGCCGCAAAGGACTATTTTGATTTGAGGGTATCGATCGACAATTGCCAAAAATTCATCGGCATTGTGCAGCATCATGCTGTCCATGATTTCACAGTCGATCGCCAGCGGATGATGGTGCAAAGCAATCGTAACAAATCGATCGCCCGTTTGTTGCAGTTGAGAGTCCAGCCATTCCAAACTCTCCGGGGAAAGCCGCCCGCCGTCGCATCCGGCTTCGACACTCGAAAGCAGCAGAAACTGCCAGTTTCCCAAGTGAAATGATTTTTCTGGGGAAATCGGCGGCTTATCTAATATTGGCTGCATAACTGGGATGTTGTCGTGATTCCCAGGTATCCAGTAAGCGGGGATGTTGAGGGGGGAAATCAAGGAGGCCAGGAGTTCGTAGGATTCGGCTGTTTCGTCTTGGGATAAATCCCCTGTCAGCAAAAGTAAGTCTGGCGGCGGCTTTATCTGTTGCAGGCGATCGAGAACTGTTTCGAGGGTGCGGGCTGTTGAAATCCCTTTCCATTGTCGATCGATCTGTGCAAACAAGTGAGTGTCGGTGATTTGGGCGACTCGGAGTGGAGAAACTGTTGTCATCAAAAAAAATGGGTATAAACCCCGTCCTTTTAGAACGGCTTTACAAAAATCGGACTTACGCATTGACCAAAAATATCATTTATATATTTTAGACAATGCCATCACTGAATCGGTTTGCCAAAATATGCTCACGTATAACTGAAGTGAATAGATTCCTTTGGACTTTATATCAGTTACTAATTGTTTTTTCAGAGCGCATAAACTCTAATCTAACAAAAGCTTGAAGTGAACACAATCTATGAGTCTTGTTGGAAAAAATAATTTAAAACCAAAGGCATTACAGGGATAAAACTAGGGCATAAAGGGTCAAAAATATATTTAACATCTCTACAAAGAACTGAAGTAATCGGATCGCTAAAAAATAAAAAATATTGGGATTTCGATGAGCTAGCTACTTATTTAGAGCCAGAATTTGGTGTCAGCTATAAATCCAAACAGAGCGATTATGAACTTTTATATCATTTGAGCCAATAAATATCTAATCACTACATATTTATTACTACCGAATTCTCAAGGCAATCTGCTGCTGACAAGGAGATGACTTACCGGAGCTTGGTCGCGGGGGCAGCACGGCTTGAAGATATAGGCTATCGCCTCGCTGTAAAATGGTGATACCAATCTTGCTCGCCTTTAACCGAGCGTTAGCTTGATTCAATTTTGCTGAAATTTGCACAGCATTAAATTTGCATTACTTTTTACAGTCAATTATCTGCAATTAAACGCGATACACACTTTGTTACAATCCCGGAAACCTTGGAAATCGGTTGTTTGAACCCTTCCAAAACCCATAAAAACAAAGGCGGCACCCAGATTTGAACTGGGGGTGGAGGTTTTGCAGACCTCTGCCTTACCACTTGGCTATGCCGCCGTTACGTCTGAAAATTGACGTTATACGATAATACACCAAATCCTGATTATTTCAACATATTTCTAAAAAATTTCCATCGCCCAAAGTTCGATCGCCCCCACAACCCCATCCCAGGCTACAGTAGAAATAGATCTATCGCCTCCGCTTCGCCCGGAACAGCAGCCTTGACATCCACCCCGTCCTGAAAGAGCGGCGATTCCCAATCATCACTGCGGGCGGGTGTCTGCTTCGTAGCACCAGCCTTGGGAGATTGGCTCTCTGGCGTTGCTGAATCAGGGTATGATACGGGCAAAAATACGAGAGGGGAGCCGAAAATGATTTCTGGGATTTCGATTGGATGCGAAGATATTGGAAAAAACCCAGTTTCTGAGATTGTGCGTCGTAGCGAGAAACCTGGTTTTTGCGAATATATTCGATTAGTGGCGAAGATTTTAGAAAAAACCAGGTTTCTGAGATTGTTTCTAATGCCGGCACAATGCTACTTTGGGCATTAATCTATCTAATATTTGCCCGATCGCAATTACTGTCCAATCAATATCAGCTTCGGTTGTTTGGTGTCCCAGTGTCAAGCGAATTCCACAAACAGCATCATTTTCGCTATATCCCATTGCTAACAAAACTGGGCTTGCTGTTAGTTTACCGCTGTTACAAGCGGAACCGGAACTTATGCCAATTCCTGCTAAGTTTAGCTGTCTCACGAGAGTTTTGCCTGTGATTCGCCCTGTATCTATTCCTTGGTAAGGGTTACATGGGGGGGAGACAATGCAAAAACTGGTGTGGTGCGGCAGTCGGTTATATCGATCGCCCGTTGGTACTAAACTGGGTATGTGGGCTAATTTGTCAAAAAGTCGATCGCGCAATTCAATCAATCTCGCTGTTTCTGCATCTATTTCCTGCAAAGCCAACTCCGCCGCCACTCCAAAACCCACGATTGCGGGCAGCGCTTGCGTCCCTGAACGCAGTTTCAACTCTTGTCCGCCCCCCCCCAACATTGGCGCTAATTCCAGTCCCGGACGCACGTAAAGCGCGCCTGCACCTTGCGGCCCGTAAAGTTTGTGACTCGAAAGCGAAAGCAAGTCTACGGGGAATTTCTGCACGTCTATTGGCAGTTTCCCGGCTACTTGAACTGCATCGGTATGAAATATGATATTGCGCGATCGGGCAATTTGTGATAATGCTTCAATTGGTTGCAGCGTGCCAACTTCACTTTGCCCGTAAACAATCGAAATTAACACTGTATTCGATCGCAATGCTTCTTGCAAATCCAAGGGGTGAATTCGCCCCAATTTATCCACCGGTAATCGCGTTACTTCCCATCCCCACTGTTCGAGTTGTCGCGCCGGTTCTGCGACTGCGGAATGTTCTACGCTGGAAATAATGATATGCTGCGGCTTTGTATAAAGACGGGCAATTCCCATAATTGCCAAATTGTCCGCTTCAGTTCCCCCGCTAGTAAAAATTATCGATTCTGGTAGTGCGTTAATTAGGCTAGCAACCTGCATTCTAGCTAATTCTAAAGTAGTGGCCGCTCTTTGTCCCCATTCGTGCAAGCTAGAAGGATTTCCCCACTGCTGAGTGAGGGCTTTTTGCATGGCTTCAATTGCTTCTGGGCGTGTCGGGGTTGTGGCGCTATAGTCGAGGTAAATTTGCATGGTTTTAATGAGTTAGTTGTTGGTTGTTATTGGTTAGTTGTTATTGGTTAGTTGTTATTGGTTAGTTGTTGTTGGTTAGTTGTTGGTTATTTGTTATTGGTTATTTGTCAAGAGTCTGTGGGTAGTTTGCTTTTGGGTATTTTCTTGAGTTTCAACGCTTGAGTATTTGCTTTGCTTTGAATTGAGTTTAGGTAAGCGTTGAGTTTGGGAGATAGTTCGTCTATTAAAGGTTTTATGCGCTCGATTTGCTCGGTGGTTAACAGGTGTCGGGCACAAGCTCATCTTAACCAGTGTCTTGTTTCATGCAGTGACCCCCTGGCTATTTTGATAAAACGTTGATTATCATTGTAGTTATACCGCCCATTCCCCTCGGCAATATTAGCACCAATACTATCGACTGACCTAACCAATTGTTGCCCCACTGTATTTTTAGCAAAGAAATCCCAGGATTGAACAATCAACCAAACTTCATTAGAAATTTGCTCTGCTAATTGATAAAACTGCAACTCTTGAAACCTAACCATACATTTACAATTATAACATTGAACAATTATAACATCTCCCCCAAAAAAAGCACAACAAATAACAACTAACAACCAACTAACAACCAATAACCAATAACCAATAACAACTAACCAATAACCAATAACCAATAACAACTAACAAATAACAACTCACAATTAACCCATAACCCATAACCCATAACAACTAACTAACTTCCCGGTTTGCAGACGTTGTAGTCTTCGTGGGACAAAACTTTTTGGGGAATTAAGAAAGTGCCGCAATCTTCACAAAGCATTCTGTAGTTGCGTGTTACAGGAATGCTCACAATCCAGCGGTTGTGACGCAGGCGTTTGCCGCCGAAATCTCTGTAATTCTTGTTTTCCCCCAAAGCTGCTATAATTGCGCGAGCTTTAGTAACTACGTGGTCGGGTAGACCTCTGAGATCGATCGCATCTCTAGCAAATGATGCTTCCCTCTCTTGTTTTTTGGTTTGTTTTTCTGCCAGCATTTCAATATATTGCTGCTGCGCTGCCAACTCTTGCGTGCAGCGATGGCACGCTTTACCATATCCTTTGTGACCGCAATCAAAAATTGTTTTTCTTTTAGCCATAAAGCAGCAGTATCGGGTTTGACCCACGCCCCTGAATGCTGCTACCCTACCAGTGATGCTTCCGGCATCGAGGCAGTTCTACAAGACGTAAAATCTATTCCCTTTCATAAAATTTATAGGTTCTAAGTTGACTTTATCGAATATGTTTGAATTGTGGGTAAGCCTATAACCTCAATAAAATTTAAAATTTTGTGACTGTATTTTATGATAATTTGCTCGGTTTGTGTTGTGCTGGACTGCTGGCGATCGCTCTGGCGGGTTGCGGACAACCAAAGCAAGAGGTGCAGAATTTGCCTCCGAGTCTGCCTCCGCTGCCTCAAGACACCTTGTTGCAAGTATACTTCAATCAGTCCCTCACTTCTAATTATACAGAGCCTTATCGCGCGCAAACTAGACCTGGGGATGATTTAGAAAAGTTGGTCGCCGAGGCAGTAGCCAGTGCTGGATCGACGGTAGATGTAGCGGTTCAAGAGTTTCGCTTGCCCGGTATTGCGCGACAAATGGCCGATCGCGCGCGAGCGGGTATTAAAGTCAGATTAATAGTCGAACATCTGTATACACGCCCTTGGAGCGATTATACAACCCTAGAATTAGCGAAATTACCCGAACGAGATCGCGATCGTTACAACGAATTCGTCCAACTTGCCGATACCAATAAAGACGGCAAATTAAGCCCGGAAGAAATCAAACAAAACGATGCTTTAGTAATTGTCAAAAATGCGGGAATTCCTGTCATTGACGATACTGCTGACGGCAGTAAAGGCAGCGGTTTGATGCACCACAAATTTGTAGTAATTGATAACAAAACAGTAATCGTAACTTCTGCAAATTTTACAACCAGCGATATCCACGGCGATTTCAAAACAGCAGCCAGTCGCGGCAATGCCAACAATTTATTAAAAATTGCCAGCCCTGACTTAGCGAAAATATTTACTCAAGAATTTAACATCATGTGGGGTGACGGGCCAGGAGGTAAACCGGACAGCAAATTTGGCATCAAAAAACCGTTTCGTTATGTCCAAAAAGTAATAGTAGGAAATGCCACTGTTGCGGTGCAATTTTCGCCGACAAGTGCGACTTTGCCTTGGGAAAACAGCGTCAATAGTTTGATTAACAAAAACTTGGGCAGTGCGAAAAAGTCGGTGGATTTGGCACTGTTTGTATTTTCGGCTCAGCGGTTGTCAAATACTCTGGAAATTACCGCTAGGCGGGGTGTTGCGGTGCGAGGTTTGATTGACTCAAATTTCATTTATCGCCCTTACAGCGAAGGTTTAGACATGATGGGGGCGACTTTGATGCAAGATTGCCGCTGGGAAGCGGACAATCGCCCGTGGAGAAAGCCGCTGACTACCGTGGGGGTGCCGCTGTTACCAATGGGCGATCGCCTGCACCACAAGTTCGGCGTTATCGACGGAAATACGGTGCTTACAGGTTCTCACAACTGGAGTGAGGCTGCAAATCACGGGAATGATGAGACGTTGCTGGCGATCGAGAGTCCGACAGTTGCGGCCCATTTTGAGCGGGAGTTCGATCGGCTTTACAAAGGTGCAATCTTGGGAATTCCCCACCGCATCAAAAAGAAAATCGACGCTAAGAAACAAGAATGCGATTCACTACAAGCAGCCTCAAAATCTGCGAATGCTAAGCCTCAAATTGCAGGGAAAAAATTAGTTAATTTGAATGCAGCCACTAAGCAAGAATTAGAAACCTTACCAGGAGTAGGCCCGAAGTTAGCGGAAAAAATTATTGCAGCGCGAGAAAGGCAGCCTTTTCAGTCTTGGGAGGATGTCGAAAGGTTGCAAGGAGTCGGAAGAAAGACAGCAGACAAATGGCGCGATTTAGTCACATTTTAAAACGATTTAGTCGCATCTTCAATATCTACCGACAATGATTGATTCAAGTAATGGGGTGAAAGTAAAATGCCGATGCTAACACAATATATGTTGCTAAAAGCAGCACTCCTTCCAGCCAATTCGAGCGCCCGTCGAGACTGATTAGATTAGCTATTGTTACCGCGATCGCAACTGCGACTACTTCAAACGGACTAAAGTTTAAATCCATCGGCTGATGAATCACTAATCCAATAATTACCAATATCGGCGCCACCAGCAAAGCCACTAGCAAACTCGAACCCATCGCGACAGAAACTGACAAATCCATATTGTTTTTCATCGCAACTCCCACCGCAGTTACATATTCGGCCGCGCCGCCAACAATCGGCAACAGAATTACCCCTGTAAACAGCGGCGTTAATCCCAATCCTTTGGTAGTTTCTTCGACAACGCCAACGAAAATTTCAGATTCAAAAGCAACGGCAACAGTTGAGGCAACTAACACCCCTACCCACAGCCACAAATTCGGTTTGTGCGCTGTAGTTTCATCGGTATTTTGAGGATTTCCTGACTCTAGTTCTAGTAAGCTGACTTCGTAAAGATAGCTGTGAGTTTTTAAGGAAAATAGCAGAGTTAGACCGTAAACTGCAATTAGGACGATCGCAGTTATTAACGAAAGATTCTGAATAGCTGCTGGTTCCACTCCGTTTGAGGTGTAAATCACCATCGCCGGCAGCAGAATTGCAATCACCGCTAGAGTCATTGTGGAACCGTTCACCCGCGCGATAACTGGCTTAAATTCTTGTTCTTTGTACTTTAGTCCTCCTAGCAGCATGGACAATCCCATAACTAATAGCAAGTTGCTGATAATTGTGCCGGTGATGCTGGCTTTTACAATGTCAATCAAGCCGGCTTTGAGGGCAACTATGGCAATAATTAATTCCGTAGCATTGCCGAAGACTGCATTTAATAAGCCGCCTATGGATGGCCCTGTGACGATCGCCACTTCTTCTGTTGCTGTGCTCAACCAAATCGCCAGAGGTACAATAGCTAAAGCGGATGTGATGAAAACTGCGAGGGAACCCCAGTGCAAATACTCAGCGGCGATGGAAATGGGGATGAAAACTAACAGGGCTATGGAAAGATTTTTTTTGATTGACATAGGGCGTCGGATGGTGTATTGAAGCGTGAAATTGAGTTCTCGGGGCGATCGCCAAATTGATTTTACACTATTCAACTATTCTCTGACAATTCTGGTGGCGAGTGCGATCGATCATTGGGAATTTTTAACCGCAAATCCACCCAGATCGAGGCAGATTGAATATAATAGAATTATATCGACATCGGTGAAAAGATATGTCTCAATCTGTAGTGCCAGTTGTTGAATCAAAGCAAATTGATACTTCACCCACTTTGACCTTTGAAGAATACCGATTTTATCAAACTGATTCCGATCTACAATATGAACTGTACAAAGGCAAATTAATTCAGGTGCCAACCGCAACAGTTTTACATATCAAAATTTGCGAATATTTAGTTTACAAATTGCAGCGTTACCTAGCCGAAAACAATCTTGACTTAGTAGCAAAAACAGGCCTGGGAGTGAGAACTGAAGAAGATACATCTCGGATTCCCGATGTAGTTGTTTGCACTCAAAGTCTTTTGGAACAAGCTGCCGCTAGACCAGGTTCTGGTATCCTCGATTTTGAGGAAAAGCCGCTGTTAGTGATAGAGGTAGTGAGTCAAAATCGGCGCGCCGATTACGTGATTAAACGAGCAGAGTACGAACTAGCTAACGTGCCCGAATATATCATTGTTGACCCTACACCTAACAAAGAATTGGTGCGAGTTTTAGCCTTTCCTGAAGGGGAAGACATCTATACCCAGACTGATTTTAGGGCGGGGCAACAACTGGTATCTGCAGTATTTCCCAATCTGACATTATCAGTGAATGAAATACTGTCTCCGCCTTTAGTTGAAGGGTTGATAAAAGCAGAACAAGCTCGGTTCCACGAACTTGAGCAGCAAGCTGCGGTGGATCGCCAACGGGCTGATGAGCAGGGCCAACGGGCTGAAAGATTGGCGGCGAAGTTGCGAGAATTAGGAGTAGATCCCGATCGCATTTAGGAGCTTCGATGACCCCTAAATCATGAGTTAATTGTTATTAGTTAGATTAAATCCGCGCTGCATCGGAATTATTCAGATATCTATTCTATTCATCGGCGTGAATCCGCGTCAATCGTTTGTCATCTGCGGTGAAGAAATTCTCTTTTTTTGACCGCAGATACAGGCAGATTAACACAGATTAACGCAGATGAGTTAGATATATTCCGGTTGCACAGTCCGTGATTGTTGACACTTTTTTGCGTCCGTGACTGCGATCGATCGGGCTTAATACTGTGCAGCTATTCTACCCAATGCACTCGCACAAAATGAGCTTCGCGTCCCCAGAAGTCGTTACTTACAGTAATATCAACTACACTCAAATTAAACGGAATAGCAGTTGTCACGTAGCGCTGAGCCAGAGAACCCGCGTCAGGAGCTAACTGAGCCGCAGCCGCAGCCGCAGCACCCAAACCTAAAAGTTGCAGGATGGGCCCTTTCGGCAGGGCTAAATTGATACCGACAGCAAGTCCAGCAGTCAGTAGCATTGCCGCGGACAAATTTGTGCCGCAGCGGGGATGTACGGCTAAATCCCACTCTCCGCCAGCAATCCGGTGCAAAGCCTCGTCCACTGCGCGACGCAACTGTGCGATGTCAACGTGACCGTAAAGATAAAATCCTTCGTCTGTGGACATCCCGCCCAATAACTGATTATCGGCTTTTGCTGTCGCTGCAGGGCCAGATTGACTGAGTACCCAAACGGTAGCGTGTTCTAAAGCATGAACTTGACGCACAGTCAAGATTTGCTTCAAACCGGGCACGAAATCTAGTTGCCGCAACAAGTCAGCATCTTGAGTCGGCTGCGGGGCAAAGTCGAAAGGAAACTCGTTAGCGCGATCGGAAGCAGAAGCAGTATTTGTCGTCATTTCAAAACAGCTCCACTAATATCAGATATTAAATTTTAGGGTTGAACGCGCTTGCCTGCGCGAAACTCTCCTGAAAACCGTCTGCCTTTAGCATCTGTAATTACTCCTCTACCGTGAGGGAGTCCCTTACGCAGTTCGCCTTGGTAGCGAATGCCGTTTGGGAAACTGCAACTACCTTTGCCGTCTAGCTGTTCGTTAAAAAACTGACCGTCGCAGCGGGTGCCGTCAGTGCGGGTGAAGACTCCCCGACCAAACGGGTTTCCTGCGAAAAACTGTCCGGCGTAGCGATCGCCGTTAGCAAAGATAAATTGCCCTTGGCCGTGCGGCTGACTGCTAGCGGCCCCCCCGCCAATTTGTTCGACAATTTGAAATGTTCCCCGGTAGCGATCGCCATTGGCAAAAATAGCTTCTCCCCTAACGATCAGACCGTTGCGGAACTCTCCCACCATGCGGGCATCGCTGGCGAACAGAAACACGCCTTGACCGTTGGGCACGCCGTTACGAAACTGTCCTTCATAGCGATCGCCATTCGAGTAGACGTATATTCCTTGTCCTTGGGGTCTGCCGCTGACGAAACTTCCTTGATAATTGTCACCATTCGAGTAGTTGCACTTGACTTGACCGTTCGGGGGAGAGCCTTCGCAAACGGGAGGGCGGGTTTGGTCTGATGCTGGCTCCGCCAATGAGGGCTGAGTGCTGGCTACAAACGAGAGGTATCCTACCCCCGAACTAACCAACATCAGGATTCCAAGTTTTTGAATTGAGCGAAGCATCAATGTTCTCAATTTTCGTTCTAGGGATTGAGGTAAATTTTTCATTTCACAGAGTTCTGGGCAACTTGGGGAGATTTTTCTCCCACAATTTTGGACACCTCTACACCGTTTTCTTCTAAAACCACAACAGGCTCGATTCCAGATTTGAAATCAACTCGTTTGATCAGCACCTGCCCGCTGGCAATCCGCTGTCCTACTTTGATATATCGACTGGTTGGCTCGTTAGGTGCTTTCACAATTACCAGTATGTCATTACCAACTCTGACCACGCCACTAACTTCAACTC
>NZ_CAWPRX010000067.1:0-15109 GCF_963890365.1 Tychonema sp. LEGE 07196
GGATTGGGCGATCGCACTGGTTTAAGGATACGATAGCGATCGGCAATTAATAAAGCCGTGCCGCAAGCTTGACAGTTTTGAGCCGCAGCAGGATTTTCGCGTTGTTCGCATTGAGGGTTGATGCAGTAAATCATCTGTCTTGATACGTCCAGGACTGACGGATTTAACGAATTGATTCAATTATGAGCATAAAACCCAGTAGTTTTGACCTTACTACTGAGTTTTTATTTGCCGCCCATTTGCAGAGAATACCACATTTAAGTCCAAGATTTAAGATTGATCGCACCGCGCTCTACCGATTGAGCTACTCCCCAGCGTTTGGTTGAGGAGAAAGTAGAAGCATCTCCGTAGTTTTTTAAGTTGTAATGTTAGTTTCTCGATCGCTATGAGTTTCTTCTGAGGCAAAGCGGGCCGGCCAAATGCGATCGCAAAAAAACAAAGTCCCCGCCGTCACGCACAGCGGAATCGCCAACAGATTCAACAGCGGAATGCTCACCAAACCCAAACACACTAAACCAAAACTGCCGCTAGCGGGCAAACTCGCCCAAATTATTTCTAACTTCTCCTGAAAAGGCCGCCTCCGCCGCTCCAAAGGTGCATCTAAAAAATCTAAACAGACAATAGTTGCGCCCAAAGCTACGCCGCCCAAAGTGCTGAGAATAGAGCCGAATCCTGGCACAAAATTCAGCAGTATTAGGGGTATGCCAACACTCAGCAAAATTTGTAGTTTTCGCAGTTCAAAGGCGATCGCCCTTTGAATATCCCGAAAAATACTCCCCGCATTCATTGGGGCTTCTGCGGGCAATTGACCGTTCCGCAGCAGTTCCAATTGTTCGGAAAGTTTGCCGTACCAGGGCGAACCCAAAATCACGCCAAACTGCACTAACAAAAACCCGATGATTAGCAAAAGTCCTGACACTAGGAGTACGCGCAGCAGCCAACCGAAAGCGACTGTCAACCCGCCCAAAAAGCTCAGCCAAGCTGGCAAATTGGCAATTAAATCATTAAATCGCACGGATAAATCGGCTACTAAAACGTCTATTCCTGCCAAACTGGGAAATAGCAAGCTTAAATAAAGTCCGGTACCAATTAGAAAATTTAGTAAGACGGGAACTAATACATACGTCCACAACTTGGGAGTTTGCCAAATTAGCGTGAAAGCTCGAAAAGGATAGGTGAAACCTGCCAGGAGTCGAATTGGTGCGGTAATGGCGCTGCGGGCGGGATTTGAATTGAGCTGTTTTGACATATTAGGGGTGAGAGTGTCATTTTCTATTATTATTGCGTATGAGGATTTATTGCAGGTTGCCCAAAAGTGAAGCTTTTTATTTACCATACCCCGGAACTTACGCCAGCGGACAAAATGCCGGCTTGCGCGATCGCAGTTGATGTACTGCGGGCGACTACGACAATGGCGACGGCCCTGAATAATGGGGCGGAAGCTGTCCAAGTTTTCAGCGACTTAGATAAGCTGATGGCCCAGAGCGAAAAATGGCCTGCAGACAAGCGAATTCGGGCTGGAGAGCGCGGTGGCGCGAAAGTTGACGGTTTTGATATGGGGAATTCGCCGCTGGACTGCGCGCCAGAAAAGGTGAGTGGAAAGCGAATTTTTATCAGCACAACTAACGGTACTCGGGCTTTGCAACGAGTACAAGATGCTGCAACTGTGTTGACGGCGGCTTTGATTAACCGGAAATCTGCGGTGCAGTTTTTGTTAAGTCAAAAGCCGGAAAGTATTTGGATTGTGGGTTCTGGTTGGGAAGGGAGTTATTCGTTGGAGGATACGGTTTGTGCTGGGGCGATCGCCCAAAGCCTGCTAGCAGAAAGCGGTATTCCGGCGATCGATTTTGCTGGTAACGATGAAGTATTTGGGGCGATCGCTCTTTATTTGCAGTGGCAAGATCGGCTGCACGAATTGTTGGAAAAAGCCAGTCACGGCCAGCGCCTGTTGCGTTTGGGCGTGATTGAAGATTTAAAATATTGCGCGCAATTGGATACTTTAGATGTGCTTCCCATACAGCGAGAACCTGGTGTTTTGGTGAAGTCGGATTTTAAAATTTCCTAGGCTAATTTCAGGTTTCCATCTTGGCAAAAAACTAGGAATTAATTTTTTTTCCTAGTGCAGTTTTAGTAGGTGTGCTCTTATAGAATCCTACTTGAAAAACGACGCTAAAATAGGTTTGTAGTGCGAACTAAATTCCGCACTACAAACCGAAGACTTGCATTCCCAAGGCTCGAACAAAGGAAGTTATACTAACTAAATTTGGGTTTATTATCCCATTTTTGTTATTGTTCGCGAACAATAACAAAAATGGGTCGGATACGTGGATTTAGTATTAGTAGTTAGCGAACAAGATTGTTTTTATAGAAAGTAGAATTAAAGATATTCCGTAGCAACATATAGCGGTTTTCAACCGTGGTAAAGTATGCCCTATGCCCAAGGCCCGGTTTGGCCTATGCCCAAGGCCCTAATGTATTGGAGGCAATTTAGAATTACCGAACTGCTGAATTAAACACTCGGCAATTCTGGCGGCGGCACCGGGTTCTCCCATGCGGCGCAAGCCATTTTCAGCGATTAACTGCAATCTGTCGGGATCGCGGAACAAAGACTGTACTGCGCCGGCAACTTCGGCGGGATGTTTGACTAAAATTAATGACGGCCCTAACAGGCGACTTTGGGCTTCTGCAAAGGCGGGAGTAAATTGCGGGCCGTTTCCGGGAATGGCGATCGCGGGTTTTCCTAAACCGACAAATTGTTCTGTAGCGGTTCCGGCCATTGCTATTGCTACATCGGCTTCGTACAAACAATCGTTAAAACTTTGCTGAGTTAAAATCATCGTGGCGTTTCTCTGCACAAAGGTCAAGGGCAATAGCAAATTAGGAAATTCTTGCCGAATTTCTTGAGGGCTAGAAACGGGAGGCCGCAAAATACTTCCTTCTCGCCGCTGCGTTTTTATTTCGCCGTCTTGTCGCCAGCCGAAAAATTCTAATATAGGTCGCAAAGCTTCTAAGTTTAACTCGGGAGAAATGGCTCCGAAAAATAACAGTTTGCGATCGGCAAACAAGGACAAAATTCCGGCTGCAGCCTCTACTATTAGCTGCCAATTAGCATAGGCTTCCGGCGCTCTAGAGCCGGGGAGTAAGGTGATGACGAGCGATCGCTCCCTTTCCCGAAACTCTGCATCAGGGCCGTAAAAACTGGCTGGGTTTTCCGGTTCGAGTCCGTCCATCATGGGATTGCCGAGATTGTAGGCGGGAATTCCCAGCTTTTCTAAAGTCTCGGCGGTTAGCGCATCCCGGACAAAAACGGCGCGACAGCGGTTTCTCGTCATCAACCAGCGCTCCCAAAGGAAATAAACCGATCGCGGCGACGAAATCCAAGCAAAAAAGCCGGATTTGCGAGCCAGAGGCCCGTTTTCGTCCCGCAAATAATAGTCGGACTTGGCGGTACCGACAAAAGCATAGGGTGCGCCAGCGAGCCAAGCAAACAGTAGCGGTACGATATCGCCGCAGGCTAAGATCACCGCGTCTTGATTGCCAGACTGTGTTTGCGATCGCACCCAAGCGCGGATCGCTTTAAACTGAGCTACGGTCAACTGCAGCAAGCCGCCTTTGACATCCCGCAAAAATTCCCTTCCATCCATGTAGATAAATCCGCCCGAAGGCATCCGCTGCACCGGGCCGATGATGCGGGCGTTTTCTAGTTGAGCGAAAGCTTGCCCTTCGCCCACTAGCGGAAACACGGCTAATTCTGGGGGGTGCGGGTGCTGTTGCAGTTCCCGCAAGATGCGAAGGGCGATCGCGTCTTCTCCGTGGCCGTTACTGAGGCAAAGTAATTTCAATCCCAACTCTCTCAAAAACTCTACTGTCAACAAATAGCCTAAAACCCCTGCGACTTCAGTCTAGCGATGAAAGGCTACTTTACAGGTTAGTTTACCAGAAAACTCTTATTTTAAATAGCATAAAACACCGTAAAATCGACCCAGATCCGGCGCAACTCAAAATTTATGTTGAGGACTTTCTTCCTCACTACAAACACATTTTATGTCAGATAATTGAGCCGATACTATCAGATACCAAACCATGCTTAAATATCTTGATTTTTGATTTGACATCAAATCCTCTATTCATCGAAATAGTAAATTAACAGTTAACAGTTAACAGTTAACAGTTAACATCATGTATGAGTGCAACCAGAATTGATTTGATTTGGCGCGGACATCCTTTGCTTGGTAACGATTTAAATCCCCAAACCCGAAAAACCGACGAGCTACTGCCCCTCGATATACTGCTTTAAAATCCTCCGAATTTGTTTGAGCTGAAATCCCTTAGCAAGTTGTCGTAAGTTCGTGACAAACGGCACTAATCTTGGTTCCAGAATTTCCAGATTAGCCGTTTCCTGAAAAAAATCTTCAATGTCGCCCATAGCTGCGAGTTTCAAAAGTTTTGCTACCGACTCAGAAGCAGCAGCTAACAGAGCAGAATAAACAGGAAAATCAGATACTGGTGACAAACTGGAAGTTTTGCGCTTTTTGTTTCCCGAAGATGCTTCGTAAATCCATTCTAGTCCCAAATGAACGCGCAACTGTTCCAAAAAGTGATTTGCTTCGATCGGCTTGGGAAGAAAATCATCGCACCGGGACAGGATGATCTCTTGCTGCACAGACTCGAAAACGCTAGCTGACATAGCGATTAATATCACATCTTTTAATTCCGGCAACTGCCGCAGTCTGCTTGCAGTTTCTAAGCCATCCATTACAGGCATCCGCAAGTCCATTAAAATCAGATCCGGGTGAAATTTAACTGCTTTGTAGAGGCATTCTTGAGCGTTCCCGGCCTCTGCAATTTCAAACCCCAAACGCCCCAGCAGGCTGCACAACAAATCGCGATTTAGTTGATTTTCTTCCAGAATTAGCACTTTCCGCTTGTTACCGACAAAACCAACCAGCCAGTTTTTGTCACGCAAAGGAGACACTTCTAAGTACCGTTTGGCTGCGGGCAATTCTACATCCAGCCAGAAAGTGCTGCCTTTTCCCAAAATGCTGTTGACGCGAATTTCGCTGCCCATCAGTTTCGCTAATTTCTGGCTGATTGAGAGTCCTAAACCCGTACCTTCAACAAAGGTATTTCCTCCTACTTGGTGGAATGGCAAAAATATTTCTTCTAATTTATCTTGCTCTATTCCAGTCCCAGTATCCTCTATTTGAAAGCGAATTTTTAAAGCGTGTTGGGCTGCGATCGCATTATGGGCGAAACGCAGATAATTTTCTTTCAGTTCCGAACTCAAAATCGAGAAATCGTAATCTTCTTCTCTGCCTCTATTCCAAGCTTCTGTGCCGACATAGCCGACTTTTAAAGTTACTCCGCCGCTGTTAGTAAATTTTACGGCATTGCTGAGTAAATTGATCAAAATTTGACGCAATCTTTTTCTGTCGATACTGACGCAGCTAGGCAGGGGAGATACTTGTTCGTAATTGAATAAAATTGCTTTTTGAGATGCCCGCATCTGAAACAGATCGGCAATATTTTTTGTAAAATTTAGAAAATTTAACTCTTCTGGGTAGAGTTTCATTTTTCTAGCTTCTATTTTGGAAAGGTCTAAAACATCGTCGATTAACATCAGCAAGTGTTCGCCGCACTGTTGAATGTTGGTGAGACTTTCTTGGTGATCTGAGCTTAAGTCTTTGTCGGTTTTGAGGATTTGAGCGTAGCCTAAAACTCCGTTTAAAGGCGTGCGGAGTTCGTGGCTCATGTTAGCGAGAAATTCGCTTTTGGCGCGGTTGGCGGTTTCTGCGGCTAATGCTGCTTGTTGGAGGGCGGCTTCTGCTTGTTTGCGATCGGCAATTTCGGTTTGTGCTTGTTGAAATAGTGTCGATTGCTGGATCGCGATCGCCAATTGCACGCACAGTTGCCGCAGCGCTTCTATTTCTGAGGAATCCCAGGAACGGGGGCCGCTGCAATCCTGGGCGATCAGCAGTCCCCAAAGCTTATTTTCAGCGGTGGGTTGGCTATGGGAAATGCTTTCTCGTGCTTGTAAAATCGGTACTATTAAGTTAGCTTTTACTTCAAATCCTTCGAGAAATTTCATGTGGCATTCTGTCAGATTTTCTCGGTAAATATCTTCCATCGATCTAATATATCCTTGCTGATAAACCTCAACAAATCTCTCTTTAAAACAGCCGTCAATATTGTTCAAATTTTGCAGTGAAATTCTATTGTTTGCCACGGACTCCACAACGACACAACCGCTCCAGTCGGGATTAAAACGGTAAATAACTGTGCGGTCTGTTTGCAAGAATTGTCGCACTTGTTCGACAGCAGCGGTGAGAATTTCTTCTAAATTGAGGGAGGAGCGAATGCGATCGAGCATGGCAACTACCAGCCTTTCTCGCCTTAATTGTTGCAGCAGCGCCATCTCGGCTTTTTTGCGTTCAGTGATGTCGGTAATTACTCCCACTAACCCGATTAAATTGCCAGTTTCATCTTTAATGCAGTCGGCGCGAAATAAAGTTGTCAGCGGTTCGTTGCTTTTAGTTTTGATTTTGACTTCGCCTTGCCAAGATTTGCCTTTACGGATCGTTTTAAACATCTCTAGCAACACTTGATTTTGGGAGTATATTGCTGTTGCTCCGCCTGCTGCGTTCAATTCTTCTGCTGTGTAGCCGTACCGCCGAACAAAGGCTTGATTGTGATAGATCGATCGCCCTCTCAAGTCAGCAATGCAGATCGCGTCGCTGGTGCTTTCTACGGCTTGAGTCACCCGCAGCAGGTTTAATTCGGCTTGTTTGCGATCGGTAATATCTGTAATAGTGCCGATATAGCCTTTAATGTCCTGCTGTTCTCCGATTTCTGCGATCGCCTGACCGATCGCCCAAACTACACGACCGTCTGGATGCTGAAAGCGGTATTCTGATTTAAAAGGAATTTTGTCAATAATTGCTCGATACCATTCATTTTTCACCCGTTCCGCATCATCGGGATGAATGGCATTCATCCAGCCAGTTTCTGCTGCCAATTCTGCGTTTAATCCCGTGATTTTGCTCCACCGCTGATTCACGTAAAGGCAATTGCCAAACGCATCGCTGTGAAATATGCAAACTGGCGATGCTTCTGCCAAAGTTTGATAGCGGCGCTGGCTCGCTCGCAGTGCAGATTCTACCTGTTTTCTATTAGTAATATCGCGGACAATTGAAATTATTTCGCCGCCTGCAAGCATTGTCAGCGACAATTCTTGAGGAAACTTAGTACCGTCGTGGCGCTGACCTGTCGCTTCTATATTGCAGTACCCTTTTTCGATGAAATTCGGCATTACTTCACATTCAAGATATTGAATTTCTGCGGGGCTGTAGAGTAGTTGCCATGTCTTCCCGTGCAGTTCGCTAGGGCTAGTCAAGCCGTACATTTTCAGATAAGCGTCGTTTGAATAAATACATTCTTTACGCTCGTTAAAAATAGCAATACCGTCATAAGCAGCGCCCATAGCTACTGCTTGCCGCTGAAGTTCCGACTCAGCTTGTTTGCGAGAAGTAATGTCGTGACCGACTGAGTAGATTAAACCTTCTTCGCTAAATGGCGATGCCGTCCACAGCAGGTATTTGTAAGCACCGTCTTTGCAGATATAGCGGTTTTCAAAGCAGATACTGGGCGTACCGGCGATTAGTTTTGCTCCTTCGGCTGCGGTGGCTTTTCGATCGTCGGGATGAACAAATTCTAGCATCGGCTTGGCAAAAAGTTCAGCGCTGCTGTAGCCCAGTGCCGTTGACCAAGCAGGGTTTAAACGTTTAAAATAGCCGTCGAAACCGATAATGCAAAGCAAGTCTAAGGAAATCGTAAAAAAGCGATCGCGCTCTGTTTGTGCCTGCTTTAACTCAGTAATATCGATCGCTAAACCGTCCCAGAGAATATCGCCTTCGCTCCTAGATTTGCTCTCATTGTTGAGCCTTTCCGGTCTCGCGACTCCTTGCAGCCACTTGATTTTTCCCGATGGCATAATCTGCCGCCACTGCTGCTGCCAAGGTTCCAGCTTAGCGGCTGAAACTGCTATAGATGTTTCTAAATCCAAGCGATCCTGTGGGTGAAAACCGGTGAAAATTATTTCTGCATTTTGCTCTATTACTTCTGCCTCTAATTCGCACAGTTCGCGACTACCTGAAGAGACGTAGGGGAAAGACATTTCTCCAGTTACTGACCTTCGGAATTGATAAATTACTCCCGGCAGGTTCGCCACCAGTTTTTGAAATCGAAATTCGCTTTGTTCCAATGCTATTTGCTGCCGTCGGTATTCGGTAAAATCTCTAATTGTACCAACTATTACTTTACTGCCGTCCGCTCTTTTAAAAATAGTTTTTTTTGTAGAAATTATGCGTTCTTGGCCTGCAGTGTCTGTGAGATTTTCTTCATTTTCCACACAAATTTCCCTAGTCAATACTTCTTCATCTTTGAGCCAAAAAACATCCGCTTCTGCTTTTGGGAAAAAGTCATAATCTGATTTGCCGATCAGTTCTTGTCGCGATTTGCCGAGCAACTGACAAAAAGCATCATTTAATATAATCCAGCGGTGCTGCTCGTCTTTGACAAAAATTGGGTCTGGCGTAGCATTTATGGTATGGTTTAAAAATTCTTCTGATGCTTTAAGTTTGGCTTCATAGCGGTAGCGATCGCTCACGTCCAACACTACTTTAATCATCCGGTCGATCGAGCCATCTCGGCCGCGGATGCAGCGCAGCGAAATTCGCGTGTGAACTAGGTTGCCGTCTTTTCTGAACCATCTTTTATCACAGATGTAACCGTCGCTCCTACCTGCTAAAATCTGAGATAATTGTTCTATGTTAGTGTTCAAATCATCTGGATGAGCCAACTCGATCCAGTTTTTTTGCAAAAGTTCTTCGCGCTCGTAGCCCAGCAAATTGCACAGCGCATCGTTAACTTCTATCCAATTGCAATTTTCACCCATTGCGGGGTCAAGAATTGGAGCGATAATAGCAATTCCGATCAAAGAGTTTTCTACCACCGAGCGATATTTTTCTTCGCTTTTTCGCAAAGCATCTTGACTGTTCTGCCGTTCTATGGCGTAACGGAGCGATCGAATTAACAGTTCGCCATCGATTTTTCTTTTGACTAAATAATCCTGTACGCCCGCCGAAATTAACCGCAGGGCAAGCTCTTCGTCGTTTTGGGCAGTCAAAACTACGATCGGCACATTTACCCCGTACTCTTGCACCCGAGCCACCGTCTCGATTCCCAGACTGTCAGGCAGTGAAAGGTCTAATAAAATTATGTCAAAAGTTTCTTGACTCAATCGCTGCAGCGCTTCGCTGAGACGCTCTACTTTCGTCAGCAATATATGCTGCCGGCCGCTAATTCCTGACAGCAAATCTTCAATAAGCTCAGCTTCCTGAGAGTTGTCTTCTACCAACAAAACTTTAAAGGAGGTAGGAGGCACAGCTAAGTTAAAAACTGCTTTCATAATATTTATTTATCAAAAGTTTGTCAAGCTAACTTGGATTTGATCTTTTATTGCCAGGGCAGTTATTGAATTCCACCTACAGATACATTAGCAGTCAGTCGATTTTCGATTGGAGCATTGAAGATTTTAGATTTACTTGCAGCAGATGAATCCGCGAACTTGAACTTGAATCTCAATGTTGGGGCGTTCCACAACTTAAGTCTGGCGCTTGTATCTGTTTTTGGGCGGTGTGAGATTGTACTGTAAGCGATCGCTACAAAAAACGTCTTGAAGAGTTATAATCATATCACAAAATTACTCCACTGTCAACGCAAAGCATTTTTAATCTCAACCTAAAATTTAACTTATAAATTCTAGTTTCTGCCTTAAAATAGCGGAGTTAATTCAGTTTTACCGACTTTATAACTTCCATATAAATACCTGCATGATGTCTCGATTAAGCAATAGTAAAATGAAAACTTGAACCTTGACTAGGTTCAGACTCCACCCAAATACATCCGCCGTGACGCTGCACAATCTTTTGACAAATTGCTAAACCAATACCTGTACCAGAATATTCTCTTTGAGTGTGCAAGCGCTGGAAAATTTGAAAGATGCGTTCTTGATGCTTCACAGCAATGCCAATTCCATTGTCCGAGACCGAAAATAACCAGTTTTCATCTTGTTGACTAGCAGTAATATGAACCGCAGGCGGTGCATCGTGGCGATATTTAATCGCATTGCCGACTAAATTTTGAAAAAGCTGTACTAGCTGAGAAAAATCCCCCATTACCGTTGGTAATTCGCTGTAACTAACAACTGCTTGAGTGTCGCGAATCGCCCCTTGCAGGTTGGCGATTGCTTGCTGGAGTGCGCGATCGCAATCTGTCGGTTCAAAAGGTTTCTGACTCCGGCCAACGCGCGAATATTCCAGCAAATCGTCAATTAAAGTTTGCATTCTCGTGCAGCCCTGAACAATATTGCCGATAAACTTACTAGCTTGGTCATCGAGTTGGTCTTTGTAGCGCTTTTCTAAAAGTTGAGCGTAGCTAGCAATGGTTCCTAAAGGCGCTTGCAAATCGTGAGAAGCTACATAAGCAAATTGTTCTAATTCCGCATTTGAACGCGCCAATTCTTGATTGGATTTCAAGAGAGCAGATTCGGCGTGCTGGCGGTTTGCAATCTCTTTTTGAAGCAACAAATTTTGCTCTTGTAGAGCTTTTTCAACTGCGAGGCGGTGGCTGATTTCTTCTTGTAAAATTTGATTTTTTTCGTAAAGATTTTTTTCGACTTCCAAGCGGCTGCTGATTTCTTCTTGAAGCAGCACATTTTGTTGTATTAGCTGTTTTTGTAAATTCCGCAAGGTGAGATGACTTTCGATGCGTGCGAGCACTTCTTCAAACTGAAACGGCTTGCTGATGTAGTCAACTGCTCCCACAGCAAAAGCGTTTACTTTGTCGAATACTTCATCTTTAGCACTGATAAAAATTACGGGAATTTCCCGAGTTTTTTCTTCGGATTTCAGGTGCTGACAGACTTCGTAGCCGTTCATTTCCGGCATCATGATGTCGAGCAAAATCAAATCGGGAGGATTGGAATTGCAGGCTCTGAGAGCCATTTGCCCGTTAATCACGCAGCGGGGCGCGTACCCCCGATGAGTCAACATCGTAGACAACAGGCGCAGGTTTTCTGGCGTATCGTCTACTACTAAAATGTTTCCTAATTGTGTCTCTGGTGGGTTATTTTTCATTGATTATTTTCCTAAATAGAAAGTTATTAGTCATTGGTTATTGGTTAGTGGTTATTGGTTATTGGTTATTGGTCATATGGTGTCCGATTGATTGAAAACAATAAGATTGGTTCGTAGTGCGGACTTTAGTCCGCAGCCCTATAGCGGACTAAAGTCCGCACTACGAACCGTAATTAAGAACTTTTTTACCGTATTGGGGTGGATACATTTATTTTTTTACTCAGACAAAACAAACGATTTCCTAGTAGTAATATTGGACAAATAAAACGATTAATTCGCTTATAAACCAGTTTTTTAGCCATTTGCTTTGTGCAATTACTGTGAGTCTTCGTTTACCAATATTCAAATCCCCAGCAGCAGAGTCAGAGCATTATTATCCCAAGTCAATCCTTTGTCTAAAACGCTAAATCCCGCGACTTTGCACATAGCTTCTAAAGCAGTAGCTGTAGGTAGCCACCAGCACGGCGCAAAATCGTTCATGTCAAAAACTGCTTTTTCAGTTATCCCTATAAGTTGGTTTTTGTTGAGGTATGTCCGCCAATAAGCTGTCAAAATAGCTCGTTCTGCGTCGTCCAAAGCGGGAACAAACATTACTCCAGAAGCTGGAAGTTCATAGCGTCCCCACTCATTTTCTATCACTTCTTGGGTAATAGCTGAAGTGAAAATTAAATGCTCGCGAGTTATCTGACGCAAAGCAACTAAAATTTGCAACGGATGGGGGTGATGGTACAAAACTCCTGCACAGTGAACTACATCGTAAGGCTCGCCAATATCTGCAAGCTGAATCTGAGTGATATCTTGATTGATGCAGTGATAATTAGCAATATTTAAACTTGTCATGCGATCGTGAAAATCTGGCCACCAGTGGAGGGATGCCGGCATGGCATCAATCATTGTCATAGAAACTGCACCGTATTTGCTAGCTACAGATACTTTTTCGCTGACAGTTCCCCACAAGCCGCCGACTTCTGCAAAAGTCTTGCCTTTGGCGATTCGGGCAATGTAACGATCGCGAATATCCTTAGCTTCTAACTCTAATAATAGAGTAGATTCCCCTGTTTGACGCTGTTTTTCTAAAATTTCCTCTAATTTTTGGGATATTTCTGGATCTTTTGGTCTAATTTCTAATGCCATCAAGTACAACATTATGGCTTCGTTACGCCGATCGCTCTCAGCAAAGTTTTGGGCGATTTCGCAGTAAAATTCAGGAGGGTGCAGCGGCTGCATTTGGTGGTGATAGTAGCTAGTTGCTACATCTGAATCTACCGGAGTGCTTTTTATGAGAGCCTTACCTAATTTCATGTAAATTTCCGGTAGAGACGGCTCGATTTTAAGCGCACAAAGATAGGCAGAAACAGCATCATTCCATTCGTGACTTTCACTCAAAGCATCGCCTAAATTGTAATAAGACCAAGAAATACGGGGATTCAGTTCAATAGCACGTTGATAAGCAGTAGCTGCGGCTTTCCACTGCTGAGTTTTTAACAGCGCTTCTCCTAAATTGTGGTAAGTCCACGAGAATTCTGGATTGAGTGCGATCGCCCGCCGATAAGCGAGTGTTGCTGGGGAAAATTGTTGAAGTCTAACTAAGGTCAAAGCTAAGTTATAATGAGACCAAAATAAATTTGAATTAAGGGCGATCGCGCTTTCGTAGGCTGTGGCAGCTTCCGACCATTTTTCTAGTTGAAAAAGCGCCTCTCCCAACTTGTGAAAAAATCCAGAATAATTCGGGTCTAATTCAACAGCCTGCTGGTAGGCTGCGGCGGATTCCGACCATTTTTCTAATTTGCCGCAAGCTTCGCCGATGCTGTAGTAAGACCAAGAAAAATCAGGGTTAATTTCAACAGCCGTGCGGTAGACAATTAATGCTTCTTGCCATTGCTCTAGCTCTAGCAAAACTGCGCCTAAATTAAAGTAACACCAAAATGAATTCGGATTCAATTCAATACTTTCGCGATAGGCTTTTTCTGCTTCGTTCCAGAGCTTTTTTTCTTGAAAAGCTCTTCCGATTTTGTAATGAAATTCCGAAATATCTGGTTGAATTTTAATAGCTTGACGGTAGCTTAAAATAGCTTCATCCCACTGTTTTAGTTCGCTTGCTGCTTCGGCTAATTGGCAGTAAGCTTCGCAAAAACTAGGGTTTAAATAAATGGTACGACGATAACAAATTATGGCTTTTTGAATTTTATTTTGCGCTAATAAAATATTACCTAGATCTAGATATTCTGAGGCCACTTCTATCGGTTCCACCATGAGTGCTTGATAGGAGCAGTCTGCGGCTTTTTCTGGTTGACCCAGTTGGGTAAATATGCGGCTCAAATTGCGGTAAAATCCTGCACAGTCGGGTTGCAGGGAGATAGCTTTTTGGTAAAAGGCGATCGCCTCTTGCCACTGTTGCAAAATAGCGCTGAGCGTGCCGAGGTTAGCAAAAGCTTCGGCAAAATCGGGTTTGTGGGCGATCGCAACTTTATACCAATACCTTGCGTCTTCTAGATTGCCCTGAGCTTGCAGCGCCTTCCCTAGGGTTTTGCAAGTCTCGGCAGAATCGGGGTGCGATGCGAGAATTTGGTGGCAAAGTGCGATCGCCTCCTCCAACTTCCCAAAAGCTAAATATATTTCTGCCTGTTGTTGCAAATCAAGCGCTGCTGTTTCTGAATTCACTTACCGCGTTCCTTTTGAGTAATAATGACCTGTATGATTGTAGAGCAAAACCTGCCTAATTTCCAGATTGTGCACAGACATCTGCTTTACTGTAAATACCGGAGTGCCTGCTGGGCATTTGTGCGATCGAACTTTAAGTAAATTTGCACAAAAGTAGAAGAAAAACCAATTTAGATTAAACTAAAATAGCAACCAGTTAAGTAAATCCACTTAATCAAACGCCAAATACGGAGCGCGATGATATTGTGATGTATTTTTTCTTCCTGCTTGCCTCTTCCTGATGACCAATAACTAATCACCAATGACTAATCACCAATGACTAATAAAGTTCGCGAGCGGGGACGTTCGCGCTAATGACCAATGACCAATGACCAATGACCAATGACCAATGACCAATGACCAATGACCAATGACCAATGACCAATGACCAATGACCAATGATTAATCAATACTCCGGACAGTTTTTGAGATCGAGGCTGAAACCCTCATTCTACCGTTAGCATTTGACCTCACGGAGAAGGCTGAAACCCGCATTCTGCTGTTAGTGATTGAAAACTGTCCGGACTATTGATTAATGACCAATGACTTCTTCCTTATCAGAGAATTGGGTTGAAAACCCCGTCCTTATAGGACGGCTTTGTAAGTAAAAGTATAAATTTAAATCATCTCTATTAAGATTAATAAAATATAAAAAACTAAAAACCCACAAGTATTTTGCTATATACTAATAACAACTCACAAAATGAGGAGTCACACTTGTTGACAAACTATGTATACAAGTTGCGCCCAAATCCAACACAAGAATTAAAAATGTCCAATTGGGTAAATATGTTGCGAAGCCATTACAATTGGTGTCTCAACGACAGAATTACTCAGTACAGTCAGCAGTTTATTCAAGGTAACTATTGCGATATTAGAATGCAAAGTGAAGCTTGTCCCTTGACCAGTTGTGTTAGTAAAAATGGTGCAACTGGCGAACCCTGGAAAATGAGTAAAACCGATAAAGATGGGAAAGTTAAAAACCCTCGGCGCAATCCAGGCGACATTCAAATCACCGCATTGCCCGAGTTAAAAGCAGCTAGACCCTGGTTCGGCGGAATAGACTCAACTGTTCTACAGCAAAACCTCAAACGGCTAGACATTGCCTATAAAAATTTCTTCGACGGGCGTGGCTTTCCTAAGTTTAAGAACCGTAGCAACTTCACTTCCTTTACTTTCGTGATGGGAGTGAAAACCCAAGGTAGTAAGATTTA
>NZ_CAWPRX010000068.1:0-14840 GCF_963890365.1 Tychonema sp. LEGE 07196
GTTGGGGCCCGATGGGGGGGCGTCGGCGGTCTAGTTGCATTACAGTGTTGTGGTATCAAACTCGCAGGATAAGTTTATAATAGGTCGGCGTATAATACCATTTTAGATTTTAGATTAGAAATTTGAGAATTGCGAATCACTGATTATATAAGGGTTTGGATCGCGGGCTTACAGTCGGATTCTTTTGGGAAACTAATTTAAATGACCAAGCCCAAAAACAGGTACAAACCCCGAAGCGGCCGGGTAGTTGACCCTCCGAGATTCATTTCTGAAATCTGAAATCTGAAATCTAAAATCTAAAATGGACTGATACACTTATCAGCCGAGTCCGCCACTGCCAATTCGAGCTTTCTTCTAGGCTGATGCAGACTTCTAATAATTGTAAAGATTTCAGGATAGCACTCAGTTAAAGCAAAATCCTTTGAAAAACATGAGAAATTTTTGGAGTCCGGCTATTTGGGGATTTGCGATCGCCATTGTGAATAATTCTTTGATACCGGATGTGTGGGCATTTCAGCTTCCACCTGCTGTCGCTGTTGTCGATCGACCAACAAAAGCACAGGGCGCGGATATAGCGGCCCAGTTGACGGAAAAAAGCGAAAAGTGGGACGTAATAAACAACCAAACTATTTCCAGTTTCCCGAGTCTGTTTTGGGAAATCAACAATTTATCTAAAATTTCCTATTCCCAATTACTAGAAGTGCTCGCCAGAGGAGCCGACTCAGACAATACCGCGAGAGAAAATGCTGCACAACCCGAAGATATAGCACGTTTTGAAAAGATTGTACAGTATGCAAAACAACAAAATTTGGCCGATCGCGCGATCGGAGAAATCCTACAGGCGATCGCCGACAATTTCCTAGGAAAACCCTACGCCGAGAATTTGCTTGACAATTCCGGCGAAGAAAAGTTGATCGTAACTTTAAATAAATTTGATTGCGTTTTATTTGTCGAAACCGTTTTAGCAATTTCGCGAGGCTTATCCCTCAAAGATTACGAGTATCAAAACTTTGTAAATCGCCTAGAACAACAGCGGTATGTAAACGGTAAAATGAATGGTTATTGCAGCCGCCTGCACTATTTTTCCGAGTGGATTAACGACAATCAAAAACGGAAAACAGTAGAAAATATCACCGCTCAGTTAGGCGGAGTGCCCATGAATAAAACACTAAATTTCATGAGCCAGCACCGCAGCAGTTACCCGCAAATGGTCAAAGACGAAGCAACTTATCAGTGCATAGTCAGCCAAGAAGCAGACTTAGCCAAAACTGCGGTTAATTACATCCCGACAAATCGGATAAAAAGTATTTATTCTCAATTAAAACCCGGAGATATTGTGGCGGTAGCCACGGATGTTAAAGGATTGGATGTCACCCATACGGGTTTTGTATACAGGAATGCAGACGGGAATCTGGGTTTAATTCACGCTTCGCCGGCTGGGGCTGTGACAGTTGCTTACGACTTGCAAAGATATATTAGCAGAGTCGAAAGCGCGATCGGCATTGTAGTCGTTAGGGCGATCGATCCCAGATCAAGATGATATCTGAGGTTATCAACAGAAAAAACTAAAGCCCTTACTAAAAACCTGTTATAACTTTTGGTATTTTTGCATGATTTTATGCTTCAGACAAACCACCAAAACCCACTCCACAATACACCCCAAAATATAGCCGATAAAATTCTCGCAAGCAAAGCTGTTAAGCTGTCGCGCAAATAAACATTGCATATTCAGGGTGATGCTCAGAGCAACGGCCCACTCATTGTTTTATTGTTTTTTACATAAAATTTAATTGTCGCAACAGCTTAATTGCCTCTTTCTTCTGAAAAAAAGATAATTTCATGCTTTGCAGCGATCGGCATTTCATCGTAATTTCATAACTGCGTGTAATTCTAGAGAAGTAAACCAATTTGGAGTATCTCAGGTAGCAACATTTTCTTTCGCTACTCTATCTCTAGTCTCAATGAAGTGAGCGTTCTTCAACTTCTTGGCAAAGATAGGATTTTCATTTCTTCTATTTAAAGTCCTTGCTATTAGCCGGTTCCAAAATGTTTCTTCCACCGCTCTTCAAAACTATGTAATTCGGTTCCACCGCTATGCTGCTGACGCAAGGATCCTAAGTCGAATCATACATTCTCTAAACCACTATTCACAATTTCATCTAGTAAACGACATGGACAATACTTTCATTGCAACTTATTTTGATTGGGATCACCGGACTCCACGCAAACGCCATCGCTTGGCTAATCGGGTATTGAATAAATTGCGATTGAACGGTCAAGTTATTCCAAAATCGCCTGACATGGCAACTATAGAAGCTCGAATGAATATTTTTCATTTGGCAAGCCAAACAGCAGCATACAAAGTAGCTGGTGATGTTGTCGAAGTCGGTTGTAATGCCGGCGAAAGCTCCATCGTGATCAAAAAAGTTCTGAATGAGTATGCGCCGGAGAAACAATTTCATGTGTTTGACAGCTTTGAAGGGCTTCCAAAACTACAAGAAGACGATCTTAAAGATGGAATATACGCTCAAGGTTCGATGACAGCTAAACTCGACAAATTCAAAAAGAATTTTTCCGATGTTGGACTGGATCTACCACATATTCATAAAGGATGGTTCGAGGATACTGTTCCTTCATGTCTTCCCGATCGGATCAGCTTTGCAATTGTGGACGGCGATATATATAGCTCTACTCAATATGTACTACCCTATGTGTACGAGCGTCTAACGCCTGGAGCTATTTGCTTATTTGGCATTTATTATGATGAAAAGGTGTTTTCACGTCCATATACTGCTGAGCCATTCAAATCGCCTGGTGTAAAACGTGCTTGTGACGAGTTTTTTGAAGACAAGCCGGAAAAAGTCTCTGTACTCTATGCTTGTGAGTATTCCAACGGCTATTTTCGCAAGTTGTAGAGACAGAGCAGTTTTATGGGGATAATAATCGGGTGTTTCTATCGTTAGAGTGTTTCATCACCTTCGTAAATAGGGAACTCCTCGGAATTGGGCGATGGGTAATAAATCTTGTTTATTGCCGATCGCCAACACCTAATAATGACGCAAATCCGTCCATTGCATTCCTAAGCGGGCTAGGTGCTTGTGGCGAACCTTACGCTACTTAACAATCAAGGACGAAACTCCTGACTACCAACCAAATTAATTGACAATTTCGTTGCGAGACACCTTACTCTTTCTAGCAGGATTTGGCGTTAATTCCGCCGGTGAGGCTTGAACAGTTCCCCAATCGTTCAAAAAGCTTTTCAGCAAAACCTCTTGCTGAGTGCGAAATGCCTCGACATTTGCCCCGCGATTCATAATGACAAACCATACTGTTTCCTGTTTTTGAGTTGGCAGCGCTCCGCCCAAAGCGCTAACATTATCCAACGTGCCAGATTTAACTACTGCTAATTTTGGCAGCGGTCGTTCAGAAAGGATTCCTTCATCTTTTCCAACTACAGTTAACACATCAGCAACTGTCATGCTGTAAGGTTTAAGATAGCGTTCTAAAGCTATAAATAACGCACAAGCAGCGCGGGGAGAAATACGGTTATCTTCGCTCAATCCCGAACCGTTGACGAGTTGAATTTCGGCGGGAGGAACTCCAGTTGCTGCTGCTGCTTTTTGTGCAACTATTTTCGCGCCGCCGACACTATCGGCGAGCATATCTGCCATGAGATTGTTGCTGTACTGATTCATTTTTTTGATCAGTTCGGTGAGGGGCAAAGAATAATGTTTGACTAAAGGCGCGCTGGTGGGAGGTGCTGGGATAACTTTCACAGTACCGTCAATTACTATTTGAGGTTTTGGGGTATTTGGAGCTAGTGTTTGATACTGGGCGGCGGCTTCGCTGGGCCAGTTTTGACTGTTGAATGCTTGTTTGAGCAATTCTCCTGATTTGAGGGGATTTAATTCAAAGTTCATGTAAAATTTATCGACAATTATCAAATTACCAGTGATGCGCTTGATGCCTTTTTGATTTAAGGTGTTACCGAGGGCGATCGCCTCTTCCCAAACAAACAACGGATCTTCGCTACCCTGAATAATTAAAGATCCTTTTAATACGCCGTTTTCGATCGTCCCGTCGGTACTAATTAAAGTAATAAATTGATGTTCCGGCCCGAATTGTTGGAGGGCTACCAGAGATGTTGCTACTTTGGTAATGGATGCGGCTGACAGAGGAACAGTACCTTGATGGTTGGCTAACAAAGTATTGCCGGATTGCATCCAGATTCCTTGGTCTTCTTTGGCAGAACCTCCGGCTGTCAATCCGTTGAGATATTGCTGAATTTTGGTATTTGTGGCGGTTTCGGGATTGTTGACAGAGACTGTTAACGGCTGACTCGGTTCAACCGGCGGCGGGGAAGATTCGGCTACAGGAGTGGGAGTTGCAAGTTGGGGTGATTCCGTAGCGGCGCATCCGGCGATAATTGTGAGAATGGCGATCGAACTTACAGCAGTCAAGTAGCGGTTTTTCAGCATTACCTTAAATTTTTCCATCAAATTGACCATTCATCCTGCGGCACACCCGATGGCAAGTTTAGCACTCTTGCCGCGCGTTTTGCAGCATCCGCATCTGCGTTACCAGAATTGCGAACCGCTGACCCATGAATGGTGCTAGTCTCGATCGAGCAAGTATGGCAAAAACTGCCATGCCCGATTGCCGGAAAAACCAATAATATTAAATTCGTCATTCCTGACAGCTAGTTATATTAACCGCCATGCAATTAAAGCTGCTGTTTTACCTTTAGCCGCGATCGGTTCGCAAGATTCGACCGTTAGATGTTGTGACATCCCTTGATAAACAGCATCAGAAAAGTAATTTCACCACCAGGCGTGGCACTTTATAGACGTTTTGCTGTATTGACAACATCACCAATCACCGTATAAGTCCGAACATCTGCACCGCCAAACAGCCCTTCAATAACGCTCCCGCAATGCACTCCGCATCCCGCACCAATTCCATATAATTCAAGCATTTCTAAAGCAGCTTTACTCATAGATTTAGCCGCAGCAATTCCCTGCTGTGGGGTAGCATAAATCCCCATAATTTCATCGCCTGTAAAAGTTATTATTAAAGGCTGAAACTTGGCAGCCGCTGGTTCAACACAACGGTAATATTCATCGAGAACCTCTGCAACTGTCTCAGGAGAAGTTTTTTCGCACCAACTTGTAAAACCGCGAATATCCATAAATAAAATCCTGCGATCGCACTTTTGAAAAGCCAAACCTGCTGGATTATTCAGCGCCGTGTCTACTACATGACTTCCCATTCTCCATTCTGCCATATTTCCCAGTAGTTGAGCTGTTTTTTGTAACAGTTTTCTTTGTTTCAAAATCTGTACCGACTGCACCCCCAAAAGCAAACCGATAAACACCATACTCCAAGTAAGAAACCAGTGCGTTGCCGTCCGCGAAAATGTCACTATCAATTCTAAACTAGGAATGAAATATTGAGACTCAATCCCAATCACAACATAAAAAGCTACCACCATCAGAGCCCGTACCACACTTTCCGGTGGAATTAGCCAATCATCAATACCCTTAGCCCAATGGAATCGCAATCCTTGCAAAGTAGCAATCATCAGAGAAAATAACCAAAAGACAACATGACTAGGACTTTGGAAAAAATCTAGCCCGTCTATCGGCAGATCGATCGGCGTATAGATACCAACGCAGATCGGGTTTCCCCAAAAACGGTGGCATTTCGAGTTCGACAAATACCAAGCCTGAACAAGCATTGCTAATATCAGTAAATATTCAGTTGGATCTGTGATAAAGTTTAACAAACCATCTAATATTAAATCCGATCAACCCTTCAGAATTGAAAAATGACCGCTATTACTTAATACTTCACTAAAGAATGTACTGGTGCGACTTCCTTCTAGTAGACTTTTCCATACACTTTTTGAATTAAGACTTGATTGTGCCGTTTCAATACTTCTATTTTTCATCTTAATAAAGGTCAGCAGCCAGAGAATTATTGTATACCAGTTCCCAAAAAAAGATGCAACTGTAGAGAGAATTAAAACCACGATATTCATCAGTCATTCCGAAAAAAAATCTATTAGCTATTTTCCTCCGTTGTTGGCTGGCGGGGTTTCCGAAAAATACCAGTCATATTGATTCCTGTTACCAGCAGCAAAATCACACCAATACCCACAAAAAGCACATAGATTGGCATCAACAAATCTCCCAAATATTCTCCTTGGTGGATATTCAGAAAAACTTTTCCTACCTCTTTCGGCATCTTAAACCAACTTCTGCCAACTCGGTAGATTACACCTGTGACTGTACTCACTGCTAAAGGCAAGACAATAATCGGTGTAGCAATACGATGAACCTTACGACAATCAAGTTTAGCACCTGGTATTTCAGGGCGTGCGCCACCCAAAAATTTGGTCATCGTCAAACCAGTAACTATCAGCCCAATCACTCCCAAAGCCAGCAAAAGCACATAAAATGGTCTGAGTTCCTTTCCGAGATAGCTTCCTTGGTGAATCTTCATAAAAATCTCAGCAGCATCACCTTCTATGCCCAACAAATCTTCTCCCAGCCGATAGGCAACTCCCGTTATGGCTGTTAATAGTAAAGGGATGAAAATAATCGGTGCAACTTGGCGGTGAAGTTTGCGAAAGCTAGCGCTAGCCATCTATTGATTATCCTATTTTTTAGATATTTTGTTGTTAACAAATCAGATATTATTAAATGCACGGGTAGGCAGAAACCGGGTTTTTTTGCCAAAATATTTCGTTGTCACCCGCAGATTCGGTAAAAAACCGGGTCTCTTTGCTCAAAGTGGCTAATTCATGTTGCAAAGCAACAGTTTTAAGGCAAATATTATCATTATGAAAAAATGAAATCAGCCTGGTTGATATTTCCAGCATTAACTCCTTTCAAGACTGCTAAATATTGACCCGTACTTGCTATCTGCAACAGAGTATCGGCAGCATAAATTCCAGTTCCTTGAGTGATATTAATGTTAGAAAATCTTAAGTCATCTTCCAGCTCAAGTATGTCTGCACCTTTTTGAAAGTCCGTGATGATATCAGCGAGATCGAGAATATTTGTAGCCGATCGCCCTTCTAGCTCAAATAAATCCGAACCCATACCGCCGGTCAGAATATCTTTACCCCTCCCTCCATCGATAATATCATTGCCTGCGCCGCCATCAAGGGTATCTTGACCCTTGCCACCTTCTAGTTCATCATTGCCATTGTTGCCGTTCAGAATATCATTGCCCCTGCGTCCTTCTAAAACAACATTGTTCCCAGCAATTCCTGTTAAGATGTCGTTACCATTTGTACCTTCAATTTCAATCTGATAAAAATTATCGCCCCTTTCGTATCCCTGAGAAATCATGGGAAAATTGCCCGTAACTGGGCTAGAATTGGAAGAAGTTACAGGTTTACCTATCGAAAAATTCCTATCGTAACCACTTTCGCCACTTTCGCCACTTTCACCAAATTCACCAAATTCACCAAATTCACCAAATTCACCACTTTCGCCACTTTCGCCACTTTCACTGATTGAGAGTTGGTATCTCTCCGATGACGCTATATTTACATCGATCGAATTATCTTTGGTTAGATATGACTGTCCGATGCTTGTCCAAATTTTAGTTTCGTTACTCATTGTCAGATTCTTATTTTTTAACTTATCTATAGCAATCCTAAATGATTTTCTTGTACCTGTAGGGACTAAGGCTAAGCCGTGTCCAGGACACGGCATCTTGAGTGTCCTGGAGGATGGATTTTGGGGAAATCACATTTATGTTCGCCGCCTGGATAATGATTTAGGATTGCTATATTTGGTCAGTTAGCTAAAACCCTAGGGTCTATTTGTAAAGCTGCATCCCAGGCTGTGCAGACAGATAGCGCACAATTTTGCAGTTAATCGTCCTCCTTGCCCTCCCAAGGCTCCCGGTTTTGGGGAGAGCGGATGTTAATTACTGAGCCGTTCGAGCGAGTAACAGAAAAAGCATCGAATTCACCGTCGTCCATCTCGCCAACAACTCTGATTGTTTCACCTCTTGATACATTAATATTGCGCCACGAGCGGGGGCCAGCATCGACTCTAATTCCACCGCTACCGTCGTCGATAATCCACTCATTTTCATCAGCTTCTCCAAAACCGACTACTTTTCCAGAGATGGTAGTTGGTGTTCTCGACGATCGCAAATCGCGGATTCGAGTTATAGCTTGTGCAAAGGCAGAACTGGCCGCTACTGAAAGAATCGTTGTAACTGCGAGCAAACTAAAAATATTTTTCCGTTTCATGAGTTGTTATTTCCTGGCAATCAGTGCTATAGCAATCCTAAATAATTTTTTTGTACCTGTAGGGACTAAGGCCAAGCCGTGTCCAGGACACGGCATCTTGAGTGTCCTGGAGGATGGATTTTGGGGAAATCACATTTATGTTCGCCGCCCGTGATAATGATTTAGGATTGCTATATTAGGATTGTGACAAATAAAAGTAAAGAACTCGGAAAGACATAAAATTTATTTAAACGTCTCTAAGACTTCCTCGCCCTAAACATCAGCCCATTTACGGAGCAAATTAGCAATGCTTTTGGATAGCAAGTCAAACTCCGCCGTCTTTCCCGACTTCTGAAACAGGATATCGCGAACCGTATCCAAATCAAAGAGAATTTCTCGATTGTGAGCATCCCGAACTAAACTCTGCACCCAAGTTACCGCCGCTAGTCTTTCACCTTCGGTGACTGGTTCTACACGATGTAAAGTTGTAGTAGGATAAACAACCATTGAACCAGCATCAAGTTTAAAAGCTTGTTCGCCTTGGGCACTTTCAATCACTAATTCCCCGCCCGTATAAGTTGCAGGATCGCTGAGAAATAGAGTGAGAGATAAATCCGATCGCATTAGTTTTTCGTCTCCCATAATCGCATTATCAATATGTGTGCCGTAGTGCATCCCTCCGTGATAGCGACTAAAGATAATCGGACGCAACGCTTTCGGGCGACCCGCTATTTGGAATAAAGAATTGCGTTTTAGTGCTTGATTGACTATCGTTCTAATTTCCTGAGTCTGAGCCGCATCGTTTTTTAATTGAGCGTTATTTTTTACTTGTTTGGCGTACCAACCTGCGGTTAACTTTCCATCGACAAATTCAGCATTTTTTAAACTATTGATAATTAATTCTAATTCTTGGATAGTTAAAATATTAGCTATACAAATAATCATTGAGGAAACTCCTACAGGTTGCTTATGGACTAATACGGTTCACTTAACACTGTTTATTGCCCGGAGATCCCCCTAAATCCCCCGAAAGCAAGGGGGACTTTGAGAGCTTTCTTGTCCGTTAGGGGGGGATCGGAGTTAAGTGAACCGTATTGGCTTATGGACTAAAATTGTAGCAATAAGGTAATGCCTCTGCAAACATTTTTTAGATGTTTTCCCTCTTTCCGAGTTCTTTACTTTTGTGTGGGATAGTACAAGTAATCACCCACAGTAAGGATTTTTGAAAAATGCAAAATAAAACTAAGATTTGGCTCGGCGTTGGAGCTTGTGTTTTAACTTCTGTAGCTGCTGCTAGCGCGATCGCATCTCAGAATGATACCGCTCTCAATCAATTGTCTCCGATTAATTTTTTGAGTAATGCCGCTAATCCTGCTAATTCATCGGTTAGCAATAATAATTCGGTTAAACCGATCGTCTTAATGAGTCCTAGCGGGTTTGAATACGGAGAACAAGGAGAACAAGGAGAACGAGGAGAACAAGGAGAACAAGGAGAACGAGGAGAACAAGGAGAACAAGGAGAAATTGGTGAAAGATGAGAAATTGGTGAAAGAGGAGAATACAAAGAATACGGAGAATACGGGAAGAAGATTTAAGGTTTTTTATTAAGATCAACTTTTAAGTTATTGAGGAGAAGTTTACCTGAAAACAGCTACCTACCCCTAGTTGACTGGTAACGCTAATTTCTCCTCGGTGACTTTGAACAATAGATTGGGCGATCGCCAATCCCATCCCCAAACCTCCTTCCCGACTATTTCGGGCTCGATCCGCTCTCCAAAACCTGTCAAAAACTAACTTCACATCTTCGGGAGCAATGCCAATCCCAGTATCCTCTACACGAATAATTGTCGATCGGTTATGTTGGCTCAGAGAAACGGTCACAATTCCGCCCGTTGGTGTATAGTGAATTGCATTTCCGAGCAAGTTAGAAAACAAACGAGTTAGCTGCGATCCGTCTCCCATTACAGACAACCCGATGCCTAAATTTGATTTGAGAGTAATTTGTTTTTCTTGAGCTTGCAGTTCCCAAAAATCGAGTAAATCTTCTAACAATTCATCTAACGGAACCGCTATCCACTCGCGGGTGATGGTTGTAGCAGCAGCATCTATTCTAGTCAATAAAAGTAAGTCTTCAACTAACTGACTCATCTGTTTAGTCGCAGAGGCGATCGCCGCCATTTTCTTAACATCCGCTGCATGAATTCTCTCAGGATGACTCTGCATCACTTCCACTGAAGTTTTAATCGCCGTCAGCGGACTTCTCAACTCGTGGGAAGCGTCGGCGGTGAATTGTTTTAACTGCTGAAAACTCTCCTCAATTGGCTGGAGAGATTGCTTGGTCAGCCACAAACCACCAACCGCAGTCAAGCTGAGAAAAATAATACTCCCATAACCCAATTTCCAGCGGAGGCTGCTGAGGACTTCTTCGACTTCTTTAGTAGATTCGCTGGTGCGAATGTAACCTTTTAATTTTTGCTGTTCACCATCAGAAATGTAAACTGGAATTGTGGTAAACCGAATCTGCCCGTTTTGTATGGTTTGAAAACCAGATTTCAGAGGTAGAGGAGGTAAAGCCTTGCCAGCATTTCCTAACATTGCACCTGTTTCATTAAACCATTCTACAGATTGATCCGCTTCCCGCAGATTTTGCCAAGGAATGTCTAAGTCTGCATCTTTGTCTAACTGATCGGTGACTTTTTTGCTATCGAGTTCAATAGACAAATCATCATTGTCGTCTCTATCTTCTCTGTTGGTGCGATCGCCTTTTTTTTCTGAAGATTGTGGAAGAGACTGCTTTTCTTTCACAACTAAACCGTGAGAAGCAGACCGGGCTAAAATCTCTAATCGCTGGTCTAATTCTTGATATAGAGTGCTGGTCAACAATTCATAAACAGCAAAAGCAGAAATGCCTAAAATAGCTATCATAACTGTTAAGTAAGATAGCAATAAACGCCATCCCAAAGCTTGGAATTGGCAATTATAGGTTTTGGTTGAGCCGATAACCCATGCCATAAATAGTCTCTATAAAATTAGCGGGTGCGCCTGCTGCTTTCAGTTTTTGTCGCAAACCCCGGAGGTGAACTTTGACGGTTTCCTCTCCCGGTGAGTCTTCAAAAGCCCATACATGATCTAGGATAGCACTTCGTGTTAAAACGCGCCTGCCTGTTCGCAGAAACAATTCTAGTAAGCTGTACTCTTTGGGAGTGAGATGCAGCAAATTTTCACGATAGGTTACATCGCAGGTATTCGGGTTTAATTGCAGATTTTCCCACTCTAATATTGGTGATACAGTTGTACTTCCCCGCCGCAGTAAGGCTCTGATTCTTGCTGCTAATTCTGGCAAATCGAAGGGTTTGACGACATAATCATCTGCTCCGGCATCTAAGCCCATGACTTTATCATTGCTGGTGTCTCTGGCTGTGAGCATTAGCACGGGGGTTTTTAATCCTTGTCGGCGCAAGCGCTGGCAAAGGCTAATTCCATCTAATTTTGGCAGCATCACGTCTAGCAGAATTAAGTCATAGGTACAGGCTTCTGCAAAGTTCCAACCTTCTTCGCCGTCGGCGGCTATATCTACGGCATAATGTTGGTCGGTGAGGGCTTCTGCTAATGCTTGGGCAATGCGATCGTCGTCTTCTACTAACAGAATTTTCATAGCTCATTGCTAAAATATTGTTGATTGTTGATTGTGATATGGCATAGTTTTTTTTCGGAATGATTAAACCGCTCTTGCCACAGAGTCCGCAGAGTCTCCAGAAGAGAGAGATGAATAATTCGGATGTCAACGGATTTGAGATCGTTGCTAATTTTTTAATCTCAAATTTAATATCTAATGGGGACTAATTATCGATCGCAGCTAGGGGTTCCCAACTTATGAGATATTCAAACAAAGATTGCTATAGCCCACCAGGTTGGGATGAAGACCATCTGCCCTTCGGCGCGATCGACACCAATCATTAGCCCGATCGCACGATTTGTCAAAAATATCTAAATAGGGGATTCCCCGCTCCAAACAAGCCACTCTAGTTGCTTCTTTATATCGATACTGGTCAGCATGAAGGGTTTGCCTGAAGTGGAGTAGATTACAGGTTATATCAGCACTTTACAATTATGAGTTAGCTCTGGGTCATAAAATTTAAATTTTTTAATCGTAACATAAATTTTTTTTGCAAAAGGTCTAATATTATAATCTTCAGCGCCTGGGGCCTTCACCCCAGGCCGGGCAAATTCAAGGGTAAACTGGTTTATCCAGCCATACTTCCCATACTCAGCGGCACCATTTCCCCGTGCATCGTCAGGCCTAATAACATCGGCTCATTAACTCGGATCGCTTCTCCTGTAAGCGCGCAGCGTTCCTCTTGCTGTGCTGTGGCATTAATACTGGCTCGAATATCCTCTCGACAAAACATCTGGCGATACTCTCCAGACTTCTGCTGGACGTAATTCCAGAGCAAATCTCGAATCAAAGCTTGATAGCCTTGATTCCCCGCGAGCTCTTTGAGTCTCTCCTTGAGTTCTCTTTCTAGTCGAATGCTGGTGACTTCCATTTCGGTGGTTGACGTTCTAGGTAAGGTATGCATGATTTTTCTCCGTGACAGGTAGACATATGTGTAATATCAGTGTAGTATGTTTAAAGCTAGATTTAAAGGTCTCCGATCGCTTTGTGCCTACTGTGATATTTCTCTCCACCAATTCCACCTATCAACCGCAGCGCGGCGATCGCCCTTGGGGTTACAGCGACTCGTCACTGCGCGTCTTGATGGCGAGTTTTGTCACCGTCACAGCAATCTCGCGGGCGCGTATAAGCCCAATTAAACCCGGTTATAGTGGATTAAGACAAAATGCAGAAATTAATTACAACCAGGTAGACCGGGACGGTCTGGGAGTGGCACAGCCAGAGAAAGATACGCGAAGCGGGAGGTACAGCTAAAAAAACTGTACCGGTACAGGATGAAAATTTGCATGAAAGCAGTTTTTTTGGCCCCCGCTTCTGTACGACAGAAGCGGGGGCATTTGATTGGATATTTGAGAAATTGGGAAAGGCTTGGAAAACTGGCAAAAAACCAGATTCAGCCAATGCTGGTGCAACACCCAAAATCCTAAATCTAAAACTTGTTTTGAGCGAAGTCGAAAATTTTTAAATTCTTCAATCTAACAATGCTGGTGAAACATCCACAAATCCCAAATCTAAAATCTAATCATGCTGGTGAAACACCCAAAATCTCAAATCTAAAACTTGTTTTGAGCGAAGTCAAAAAATTTTAAATTCTTCAATCTAAAATCCTAATGAAGAGGAGGCAGCCGTGACCGTACTAACTGATGTATTGAGGCAATCTGTGGTGGTGTTTTCCCAGAATTACCTACCGATGAGCCGTGTCAACATCAAACGGGCGATCGTACTTTTGGTAACAGGCAAGGCCCAAGCTCTAGATTATAGCACCGGCAATGGCTGGCTGGTGCGATCGCCCAGTACCAGCATCCACGTACCCGAACACATCCGCTTGACTTTTGCCAACAGCGAACGCCTTTGGAAAGTGCCACCGGTCAATCGCCGGGAAGTTCTGCGCCGCGACGCTCATTCTTGCCAATACTGCGGCAGCAACCGGCATTTGACGCTGGATCACGTCATCCCTCGATCGAAGGGCGGGCTGCATACTTGGGACAACGTGGTGACTGCTTGCGAAGGGTGCAACTCTCGTAAGGGCGATCGAACTCCCCTAGAAGCTCAAATGCCTTTGCGAACTAAACCGAAGTCTCCTATGCACCCCACTGTGGCTTTTTCCGAAATGTTTTGGCACGAATACCAAATTGGGGAATAGGAAATTAGTCAGTCTACTAACAACTGACAACTGACAACTGACTACTGACAAATTTCAATTTTAAGGCTGTCAATATGCTGAAGTTGACTTACACTGAAACGGGCTTTAATCTAGAGCGTTTGGCTCAATCTCCCGAACAGTTAGTGGCGCTGCGAGTTTTGCTGGCTATGCGAGTTGGTCAAAGCATCAGCGTCGAACCGAGCACTGCGGCATTTTTGCTGCCGGCGAATTTGCCGGCGCTGTCTCTGCTGGAATCTGAGGCCCGCCGAAATGATAGCGAGGCGATCGATCTTTGTGTTGCTGATGCTGATTTTGTGGAGGTGACTCTGCGCGGTACGTGGATTTATGACGCATCTGAGGGGGCCCAGGGCGTGTTTGCGACTGTTTTGGGCGATCGGGCGGAGCGATTGCTGCTCAAACTCTGGCTGGAAACTCAGGCTGCTGCGGAGGTTGTCGGGGAAGTTGGCGATTAATATCGGATGATGAAGGAAGAAGTCCGAGGGAAGAAGTCCGAGGGAAGTCGGAAGAAGGAAGAAGTCATTAGTAATTAGTCATCAGTGCTGTCGCCTCCGAGCTTTCGGTACAACGTCATCAGGAAGAAGTCCGAGGGAAGAAGTCCGAGGGAAGAAGGAAATATTGTGTTCATCTCCCATTCTCCCCCTCTCCCATTCTCCCATTCTCCCCCTCTCCCATTCTCCCATTCTCCCATTCTCCCCCTCTCCCATTCTCCCATTCTCCCCCTCTCCCATTCTCCCCCTCTCCCATTC
>NZ_CAWPRX010000069.1:0-14690 GCF_963890365.1 Tychonema sp. LEGE 07196
CCTCTCCCCCTCTCCCCCTCTCCTCTCCCCCCGCGAGGCATTCTTTTTCCCAGTCGAAACAGTACCCGCAGACAAAGCAGTCGATCGCCTGTGCGCCGAACTCATCTGTCCCTATCCCCCAGGAATACCAGTTTTGATGCCCGGTGAAATCATTACCCCAGCAGCCGTTGACTACCTGCAGCAAATCCTTGCAGCAGGCGGAAAAATCACAGGTTGCAGCGATAGAGACCTCCAAACCCTCAAAGTTGTGCGAGAGTGAATATTAACGGTTGGGGGATAGTGGGAAATGAGGGATAGTAGGAAATGGGAAAAATCTTCCCTCGGACCTCGGACTTCTTCCCTCGGACCTCGGACCTCTTCCTGATGACGTTGTACCGAAAGCTCGGAGGCGACAGCAAAACATGACTGATGACTGATGACTAATGACTAATGACTGATGACTGATGACTGATGACTTCTTCCTTCTATTTAAAATCAAACTATGCTTTGGCCCTACGTCACTCCAGGTATTCCCGATGACTTATTTGAACGTTTGCCGGGAATTCCCATGAGTAAGCGAGAAGTCCGACTGCTGTTACTCTCCTACCTGCGACTGCAAGCAGATTCAGTAGTGTGGGACATTGGTGCAGGTACTGGTACAATTGCTGTAGAAACAGGTTTGCTTTGTCCCAAAGGTCGGATTATCGCTGTCGAAAGGGACGAAGAAGTAGCCAGCTTAATTCGCAGAAATTGCGATCGATTCGAGCTCGACAACGTAGAAGTCATAGAAGGCAGTGCCCCGGAATGCCTCGAAAATCTGCCCCAACCCCCCCACCGAGTCTGCATCGAAGGAGGTCGCCCCATTAAAATGATTCTCAAGGAAGTCTGGCGGTACTTGCAGCCCCGCGGTCGAGTTGTCGCCACAGCATCGAATTTAGAAAATCTTTACGCCCTTTCCGAAAGCTTCGCCGAGTTGCAAGTCCGCAACATCGAGGTAGTCCAGTCCGCCGTCAACCGTTTGGAAACTCGCGGCCTGAGTCAAACCTTTGCCGCTGTCAATCCCATTTTCATTCTCAGTGGCGAAAAGCTGGATTAGAAGTCAGTTGACTGTGGACTGTGGACTGTGGACTGTTGACTGTGGACTGTGGACTGTTGACTGTTGACTGTTAACTGTTGACCTGGTTCCTCGGCAGAGCCTGGAATACATACCCAATGCCCAATGCCCCATTCCCCATTCCCGATGCCCCATTCCCGATGCCCCATTCCCATTCCTAAATGTAATTCTTAACCTTTTTTAAGTTCGCTTAACGTTCATACTAAGAATAAGGGCGACCATAGTTGGATTGACCGCCAGAGTTGAGATTTTGGAAGATTGATTGGGGATGGGGGTTGCCCGTGCAAGGGAGGAAGCCGTACCTTAACAATTCTTGCATCGCAGCATTTTTGCATTTTTGCATCGAATCACAGCCCAAAGACGGATACCGGGGCACGTACAATCGTCGCTCACCTAAATTTGGACTGTGGTTCAATGTCCCAGATTTATCTGCCATTGTAAATCTCAAATCTCAAATCTCAAATCCAAAATCGACCGATTTACCATCTGCTATGAGAAATTCATTTTATGCCTTGGTCCCGTATTTTTAGTGGAATAGTTGCGATCGCCCTAGCTTTGGGAATGATTATTATGGGGGGATGGTACTTCACCCTCGGTTTTGGAGTCATCGTCTACCTCGGTCAATTGGAATATTTTCAGTTAGCCAGGGCTAAAGGCATTGCACCTGCTGCCAAAACTACCTTAGCTGTCAGTCAAGGCCTGCTAATTACTGCGGCCCTGGCCCCCCAACTCGTAGACGCGATGTTTCCCCTCGCCGGAACCTTAATCTGTTTTTACCTGTTATTCCAACCTAAATTATCTACGATCGCCGATATTGCTACCTCAATTTTAGGATTGTTCTACGGCGGTTATTTACCTAGCTACTGGGTACGGCTGCGAGTCGGTTTCGACCAGGCAAATATTGCTACAACCCAATTTTCGCAAACAGTAGCCAGCAATGCGCCCGTTAACATTCACCCGTCCCTGTCTTGGACAAGTCACAGCAACCTATCTTTAGGATTGACTTCGCTGATGCTGGCTTTTTTCTGCATCTGGGCCGCTGACATTGGGGCTTATTTTGTCGGCAAATTCTTCGGCCGCACTAGCCTCTCCCACATCAGCCCCAAAAAAACCGTTGAAGGTGCTGTATTTGGTGTTTGCGGCAGCATCGCCGTGGCCGTCGCCGGGTCTTGGTATTTACAATGGCCTGGGTGGCCCTATACTGGGGCTGTTTTTGGTTTGTTGATTGGTGTTGCTAGTTTGTTGGGAGATTTAACTGAGTCGATGATGAAGCGAGACGCGGGGGTTAAGGATTCGGGACAATTGATCCCCGGTCACGGCGGCATTCTCGATCGCACTGACAGTTATGTTTTTACCGCGCCCTTAGTCTACTATTTTGTGATTTTGCTCTTACCCGCGATCGACTCTTTTTTAATTAATCGGTAATTGGGAATTGGCCCGCGCAGGGAATTGGGAATTGGCCCGCGCAGGGAATTGGGGATTGGGAATTGGCCCGCGCAGGGAATTGGGAATTGGCCCGCGCAGGGAATTGGGAATTGGCCCGCGCAGGGCATTGGCCCGCGCAGGGCATTGGCCCGCGCAGGGCATTGGGGATTGGGGATTGGGGTATGTATTCCAGGCTCTGCCGAGGAATCAGGTTAAAGTCAACAGTCAACAGTCAACAGTCAACAGTTAACAGTCAACAGTTAACAGTTAACAGTTAACAGTTAACAATCAACTAACTAAGGCAAAACTCTAATTCCACCCCGACAAACCATCTCCCCCGGACTCAAAATCAACTCATCAATTGCAACTTCCTGTCCGAAATCAATTTTAAAATCATTGAAATCACTACTCTTTAATTCTCCATCGATTTCTATTTCTGGTGCTTCAAACATCAATTCGCTACCGCTGACAATCCGCAAACCAGTCCGCAATACCAAAGGAATTTTGCTACCGCCAGCGCGCAAAATTGTCGCCGAAAGTGTCAACTTCCCCGCCTCAATTTTTATCTGAGAATCTTGCAATTTCAGAGATTTTTCGCTATCTGTCAGCGGTAACATTGGCAGCAAAAATTCGCTCAAAGCATCAGCCAGTAAAGGTGCTTTGAGCGACGAATTCAAATCGGTTTGAGCGAGCCTCAAAACGCCCGTGACGGGAACGGATTCGAGCAGGCGCAGGGGCTTGCCTTTGAGAGCTTGACCGAGGTTGATGCGAATGCCACAGCCCTCTATAGCAACTTCTGTCAGATGTAATCCTTTATACACAGCACCGCTGGCGGCCGCCGTTACTTTGGGGATCGCACCGCTGAAGATTTGTCGATCGCTCCCCTCAATTTTCACCTTCAACTCGTCAACGTGCTGAACTTGCGATCGCAGCCACAACTGCACCGCCGGAGACAGCACCGAACTCGCGATCCGGCTGCCTCTACCAGGCGGTGATGTTCCTTGTCGCTCGGCGAGATTAGCAGTCCCATCAGAGCTAGCAGCGCCAGATTGATTGTCAAATTGAAGTGAGTTGCGATCGACAGTCATAAACCATTAAAAAATATAAGCCTTAATATTCAAGCACAGAACTTTAACTGGGACTCGCATCCAGCCTCACAAACCCAGTTTGTGCGATCCCAAGGCAAATTTGGCGATCGAGCGTATAAATTTAACCGGATGTACGGGATTTATGGTAGTGTTGATTATGGTCTAGTCAGACCCACACCTCTCAAATTAACAGCAAACTAACGGCGGGGCGATAGCTTGCCACGAGTCTTTCCCTCGTAGTTTTTGCAAAAAAAGATTCAGGGTTATCTTATCGGGACAATCTACACCGGGCGCAACGCCATGTAAGGATTGCCCACCATAAAAATTTATTCCGACTAGGAATTCAACATTGGTAGTAAGGTTAAATCCATTAACCCTATTGTATTTCATCCCCCAACGCTCCTGTGTTGGCGGTTCCCACACTCCCGTCATGTCTGATGAAAGGCTGCAAAAAATTCTCGCCCAGTGGGGCATTGCCTCTCGCCGTCTGGCAGAACAGATGATTGTCGCTGGACGAGTCCGAGTTAATGGCAATATTGCTGGCTTAGGACAAAAAGCAAATCCCGATCGCGATTTGATTGAAGTCGATGGAGTGCCGGTAAAACCAACGGATCGACCCGCTTGTGTCTATCTGTTGCTCAACAAACCAGCAGGCGTAGTTTCTACTTGCCGCGATCCCAGAGCCCGATCGAAAGTTCTCGACTTATTACCACCAAAATTGCGCTATGGTCAAGGCATCCACCCCGTAGGACGCTTAGATGCAGATTCCACAGGCGCTCTCTTGCTCACCAATAATGGTAAGCTGACATTTTGTTTGACCCATCCGCGTCACTCGATCGCCAAAACTTATCAGGTTTGGGTACGGGGCGATCCCCCGGAAACCGTACTGCAAGCGTGGCGTCAGGGCATCATTCTGTCCGGTAGAAAGACTTTGCCCGCAAAAGTGAGAATTCTCGATCGCGCCGGAGACCAAACTCTGTTAGAAATCATTCTATCAGAAGGGAGAAACCGACAGATTCGACGTATTGCCGAGCAGTTGGGATATCCCGTGGTACGCCTGCACCGCACAGCCATTGGCCCGATTCTATTGCAGCAGCCAGGTTCGCCAATATTGCCACCGGGCTGCTACCGCCCCCTAGAAGATGCAGAAATTATTTTTTTATGGAATCTAGTCAACCTAACATCAATAAGCGTGCCAGCAAATCTCGAGGAGCACAGCATATGACAAAGAATTTATTGTTTTTATTCTTCAAAACAACTAAGCAGAAACTGCACCCCCAAGAGCCCGAACCACCTCAAAATAAGCTAGCGGAAATAGGAGCTCAACTCCGGCAGTGCCGCGAACAGCATTCGATTTCTTTGGACAAAGTAGCCGTGGTAACAATGATTCGCCGGAATCTCCTGCAAGCCATCGAGGAAGGTCAACTCGACCAACTCCCCGAACCGGTCTACACTCAAGGTTTGATCAAGCGCTACGCCGAAGCAATGGGTTTGGACGCCAATCAGTTTGCGGACTTTTTCCCGATTGAACCGCCAGCGCGATCGAGCACCAAGCTATCCTGGCAAGATGGGCCTCAATTGCGCCCGATGCACCTCTACATCTTTTACACATTTCTAATTATCTGTTCAGTCAACGGCTTATCTCACTTGATGGGCAATTCTACGACAGGCAAAAAAGATGCCACAGCCGAAGAACTAGCCCTCGGGAAGCAAGAACAAGCTCGTTTAGCAGCCTCAGCATCGAGCGCCTCAAAAAAACAGAAACCCAATAGTTATGAGGCTGTCGAAGCAGCAAGAACCGGTCAAAATCCCAATAAATCTAGCAACAAACCAGTGATGGTTAGCCTCACTTTTAAGGCAGATTCCTGGATGCAGATTGAAGTCGATGGCAAAACAGAATTTGAGGGAATTTTGCCGACCGGGACTGTACAAACCTGGGAAGCCGATCGCAAATTGGTAATTGTAGCTGGTAACGCCGGCGGGGTAATGATTGCTGTTAATAACGGACAACCAGAACTAATCGGAAACCCCGGAGTCGCCAAACAACTTATTTTTAAAGCAGACGAACTCAAGCCTTCAGCCGATTCCAAAAATCAAGGTTAATCGGAAAAAGGCAATCGGAAATAGTTAATAACTAGCCGTCGATAAGTTTTAGTGACATCTCCTTCTTTATTGACTCCTATCATCCGCGATCGATTAACCGCACTCGCTCTTAATTAGGTTCGTAGTGCGTCCTAGCTTCCGTAACTTGAAAGCGGAAGCTAGGACGCACTACGAACCATTTTTGTTAGGGGTAATATCGTTTCCGATAGCATCGGAATAGTAAATTCAGGCGTTAACGGTTAACCGTTAACCGTTAACATCATGTATGAGTGCAACCGGAATTGATATAATTGACCGGACACTAGCAGATTGCCAATTACCAATTACCCATTTTTCTTCAATTTTTATTAGGAGTGCGCCCGGTGATGTAAGTCATGTTTTTTAGCCGATCGCGCACCTCCCAATTCAAAGCTTCGCGCCGATACCGCCAGCCCCAATTTCCGTCTGCTTTCCCCGGAAAATTCATCCGCGCGTCAGTAGCCAAACCCAACAAATCTTGAAACGGCACAACTGCCAAATTAGCAACAGAAGTCCAACCCATGCGAATTAAAGACCAGTGAATTCCTTGGGGATCGATACAGCCCAAATAACGAAAAACCTCATCTTTTTCGTACTGTTGGAGTTGATTGAACCAGCCGACAGTCGTGTCGTTGTCGTGGGTGCCGGTGTACACTACGCAGTTGCGATCGTAATTAAAAGGCCAAAAAGGATCTTCAGTGCCCGCGCCGAAAGCAAACTGCAAAATCTTCATACCCGGAAACTCGAACCGATCGCGCAAAGCCTCTACTTCAGGAGTAATTACCCCCAAATCTTCAGCAATAATCGGCAAGTTCCCAAACTTTTCATTAATTACCTCAAACAAAGCCGTTCCCGGCGCCTTAATCCACTCTCCCTCCATCGCAGTATCCTGCCCGCGCTTCACCGCCCAGTAAGCGTCAAATCCTCGGAAGTGGTCGATCCTGCTCACATCTACATAATCGAAAAGCGCTTCAAAACGCTGCACCCACCACTCAAAATTATTTGCTTGCAGCGCCTCCCAATTGTAGACCGGATTGCCCCACAATTGACCTGTGGCGCTAAAGTAATCCGGGGGAACACCCGCCATTAAAGCTGGTTCTCCGCTTGCTTCATCCAAACAGAATAAGTTGGGATTCGACCACACATCCGCGCTGTCGTGAGCTACATAAATCGGAATGTCGCCAATAATTTTAATGTCGCGCAGGTTCGCATAGCGTTTCAACTCTGTCCACTGGCGGAAAAACTCGAACTGGACGTATTTGTAGTAATAAATCTCAGTATTTAGCTGAGAGCGCCACTTGTCTAGCGCCTCCGGTTTGCGTCGAGCAATTTCTGGTTCCCAAGTGTGCCAGCTAGCTCCGTTGAAGCTGTCTTTTAGTGCCATAAATAAGGCATAATCTTCCAGCCAAAACGCTTTGGTTTGGCAAAAACCCGAAAATTCTTTTTGCTGCACCGACGATGCTTTCGCTTTGAAGTTTTCGCAGGCTTTTTTGAGCAGAGGTATTTTGTGCGCGATCGCCCGATCGAATTCTACATTATCCAGCCCAAATTCCGGCAAACTATCTAAATCTTCATCGGACAGCAATTGCTCATCCCGCAGAATTTCCGGGCTCAGCATCATCGGATTTCCTGCCATTGCTGAATAGCACGAATAAGGAGAATTGCCGTAACCAGTAGGGCCCAGCGGCAATATCTGCCAGTATTGCTGGTCGCTTTCCACTAAAAAGTCAATAAACTTATATGCTTCTATGCCCATGTCCCCAATGCCGAATCGGCTGGGAAAGGATGTTGGGTGGAGTAAAATGCCGCTCGATCGGGGAAAAAGCATAATCTATCCTTAGATATAGGAGTTAAACGTTGACAATTTGACAGATATTCCCTATTGGTTAAACTTCGCAGTTTTTAGGGCGATTTTCAGCGCAAATACTTTGGCGATTGTCTCATATTTTTTGCCGGAACGTACTTGCTAAATATTTGTATGGCCATCTCATCACAACTGCTGAGTACAGCCGAAAACATCAAGCTCTTCACTTACGCCTTGGCCCCCATAGACCAATTCCAAACAACCTCTAAAGAGCAGGCTCTATGCGCCCGCTCCACAAGAATTATGGGATTCGTCTAATATAGACAATTGGTTTCTCTGATCCGGTAGCGCTTGCTACTAACTATTTGAGCACTTACGCACGGGTGCGTCGAAACAGGGTTTTTTCTATGCGCCTCATTCGCACTCACCCACAGAACGAGTAAAAAAACCCGGCTTCTAGGTGTGTGGGTGCGTCCGGGACTGTATTTTTGTCCGATCGCACCCGGTTTCTGCACAAGTCCTGAATATAACTGTTGTTTGACCTGCACAGACTCTCTCTAGAGTCGTAAATTGCCCTTCAGGTCAAAAATCAAACTAATTCCCAAACATGAGGCAACTGCCTTACCCCTGCTCCAAACCACGATCGCAATCCAGTAAGTCATATCATGTCCAGTAGATTACCATCACAAAAAGAGTTCGCGCGTGTGTCAGTCAGAGTCCGCTGTTATGCAGACTCTGACTGACGCACGCGCGATCCAATCTGAGATATGTCAATCTACCGGACACGATATCCTTCGCCAATCGCCCGCAGCCAATCGCATCAGCCATCGCTCTTGTTAAGCCAAGGCACAAAGAGACCGACTGTTTTTGTATCTCAAGAAACAGTCGGCTGCGAAATTACGGGTGAAAATGCTGAGTTTAAGTTTGCTTGTTCAAAAATTTCTGCGCTTGTTTGAGAGCTATAGCGCCGACGTTGTAAGCAGCCCAGCCGCCTGCCAACAAGACGGGCATCAATACTATTAGTATGCGCCAATCAAATTCCATGAGTGTTCCTCCTCAAGTTTTTTAACAAAATTCTCATAATCTATTTGTATCTCATTTTGTCGCCATTCTCCTTACTCTTCAAGCAAATATTGTCCCGCGTGAAAGTTTCTCCCCGGCACTCGCCGGCGCAATCGGGGACATCGTTTCGCAAGCATGGAACTCGAAACTATGGCATCCGGGCCGATCGACCCTCGCCACACCAATTATCCTACAATCTGTTTGGCAATCCCTTCCACCACCTGTGTCAAAGGGTCATTAGGGAATTGGAGCGCAAACACCCCCTTACTCGCTAGCAGCATCATCTGGTCGCTGTGGGGCAGCACCCCTGCAACTGGGATGTTGTAAATACTCTCTACTTGCTGCTTCAAATCCTCAAAATCCAGAGATTCTGGGGCTTTGTTGATAGTCATCAAAATCTTTGGTACTTCTAATTTCCGAGCCACATCTACCGTAACAGCCGTTCCCTGAAAATCTTGCTGATCCGGACGCAGAATCAGCAGCAAAATGTCGGAAATGGTGATGCTGAGCAGGGTTTCTTCGTTGAGCCCGGGGTGCGTGTCGATAAATAGGTAGTCTAAATTCAGAACGTCTATCAGTTCTTGAAAGCCGTCGGTAAGCAGTCCTACGTCGTAGCCTTCGCGCAAAACTCGCGCTATTTCCCCTGCTTTAATGCTCGAAGGAATCAGGAAGAGGTTGCCGTTCTTGGCTAAATTTGGTATCAACTCACTGACATTGTAGGCCGTTTCGGCGATCGGACATCGGCCCCACAGGTAATCGTTCAGGGAGCGATCCATGTTGCTCTCGCTGAAACCGAACAGTACGTGAATCCCCGGCGATTGAATATCTGTGTCTACAATACCGACCCGATTTCCGTCGCGAGCGATAATAGATGCCAGGTTTGCAGTCGTGTTTGATTTGCCAGTGCCGCCCCGGTAAGAGTGAACAGAGATGATTTTGGACATGATACGCCTATTACAAAGATGGAACAATTATCTATTTAAGTCTAGTCATTTATTGACTTTGAAACTCTTTATTATCCTAGATTTTTATACAGACAGGTTGATGATTTATATCCTGTATAGAACCCATTTGAATTCTAACAAGAGGGTGCAAGCCTTTTAAGCATCAGTAGAATCAAACAAAGCTTGAGCTTGACAGTCGCGTTATCTAAAGTTCTCTCAACATTTTTGACTCAAATTTTACATCTTTCCACCCAAGCATTTGACCGTTCTCTTCCCCACCTTGCTCTCACCCGTACAAAGCCGGATTTTTCCTCTACTTATTTGTCTTGTTTAGATGTTTTTTTCGAGAGAGCAAACTTGATTGTTGTCATAACTTGTGGAGCCATTTTTTTAAAATCTTCTGTGAGATGTTCTGGCTGATAGCCAGGGTAAGCGTAGTATCGTAATCTGAGGAATGTTCGCAGGTTTAAACTTGAAATAATCGATGTTTTTACTCAACATCTCAATCAAACCAGAATCATCATTAAGACATGGTTGCTGGATTGTGCTTTTATAGTGAAGTTACCACAAGCCCGTAAAAGATGTCAAATAGACTCTATATGAAAGTGCGATCGCCCGTAAAGTCGAGATCCCGCAGAGTTGTTTCCATAATTATTATCGTGTCGATCGCACTTTCACAGGACTGCGTATCGATCGCCCCTCAGAGCATATTACACAAAAATCAGAGCATAGGAGCGATCGCCCGTAAAGTCGAGATCCCGCAGAGTTGTTGCCATAATTATTATCGTGTCGATCGCACTTTCACAGAACTGCGTATCGCCCCTCAGAGCATATTACACAAAAATTAGAGCATAAGAGCGATCGTCCGTAAAGTTGATCGCCCGCAGAATTGTTGCCATAATTATTATCGTGTCGATCGCACTTTCACAGGACTGCTGAGCGCCCCCAGCAGGCATATTACACAAAGATTAGAGCATAAGAGCGATCGCCCGATAGACGGCGTGCATGAAAGGAAAGTGCGATCGCCCGCAGAGTAGATCGTCTGCAGAGGTTAATCTTGTAATTAAGTTTTTTGCCAACGTCAAATTGCTTCTAAAACTGCAAGATTCCAACTGCGGTCATCGGGAGCAACCACAACTACTTTAAAACCATATTTTTTGCCTTCCAATTTAACTCCTTCAGAATCATCCACATGCAGGTCAATACCAAACGCACGTGGATTTTTACTGGGTACTGAATCGCCCGGATGGCGACGCAGATATGTATTATGGATATTTTGATTGATGACCTCTGTTACCTTAATGCCATAGCAAAGCAGCCACAAACGTATATAACAAGGAGAACGGTAAGAAGTTGTATAAATCGATATTTCATGACCGCACTGTTGCAATTCCTGGATTAATTCGCGCGTCCCTAGTCGCAATGGTTCGTTAATCCAAGGTTTGAAAAAAAACGGCACTCGATTTTGTTCGCACGGGACGTACCTCCGATCGCAAATTAGAGTGTCATCAAGGTCAAATGAAATCCGCATATTTTTACACAGTATTGCACAGGCGCTCCCGTAATTAAAAACAGTCGTGAAGCGAAGCTATCCCGAAGGGAATCGCCCGCAACTCAAAAACACTTGATCGATCGTTCGTCAGACAAAAGTTCGATCGCCCGATCGCCCGAAATATAAAAATTACCTAAAAACGGGCGATCGACTCAAAGGAAGTTGTACCCGGTGTGCGATCGCCCTGAAAGGTCAAACTATCGACAATTATTCGATCGCACAAAACTACTCGCTTGTAAAGTCGATCGACTCAAAGCAAATTGTAGCCGGTGTACGATCGCCCTTCCTTGTGAAACTATCGATAATAATTGGATTGCACAAAATTGCTCTCCTGCAAAGTTGATCGACTGAAAGGAAATTGTATCCTGTGTGCGATCGCCCGAGGGGTATAAAACTATCAACAATCATTCGATCGCACAAAAGACTCGCTTGTAAAGTCTATCGACTCAAAGGAAGTTGTGCCCGGTGTACGATCGCCCGAGTCAGGTCAAACTATGGACAATGATTCTCGCGCACAAAACTGCACATTACGAAGATGGAAGATTGCGGATTTCATAGGGCAGTGTCACTTCAGGAAGTAATTCTGTAATCCAAGGGTTAAATGCGTCATTTAGTAACAGATTTCCTCCCAGCCTCTGAAGCACTATACTTTCACCGTTGAATAGCAGCACTGCATCTTCAGATATCTGGCGCAGCAACTCAACGGTTACTTGGATCATAATCCGATCGGCTTTTTCACGATCTGCGTTCGAATTAATTCGAAACCAAATACATATATCCGGGACAAATCCAAATTCTTCCTCAATAAGAGATTGACGAACATCGAGCGCATGATCGGCCCCTACTAACATTCCTGAACCAAATAAACAATGTCCATAAGGTTCAGAAGCCCACTCTAACTCAAATCCTTTAGATACCATATCTAAAGCTTGGAATGGTTCTAGTATAGTTGCTATATAGAACAGATAATCTATAGCCATTTTTTTTTCTACGCTCTATGCTTTTATGGGAAAAAATGGAGGATTATTCCACCTCTTACAACAATTATCTCTTGGAGCTTTGGTGAGGGATATCGATTAAGTTGCGCCTGTATATGTGCAAGTGACGCTTGAGTATCATCAAGATTAAGTACAAACCTGTCGGCTTGCTCCTGAAAATTTTTTTCTTTCAATCTTGAGATCATCTTAGCCGGAGTTGAAGTAGTTGGCGCGTAGCAATCAAACACTCTGCCTTCGATTTTGTAGTCCGGATTTCTTGAACCACTAACTATCGGATTTTGCTCCACATTGTAGCAGGCTTTAGTAGGGTTGTGCAATCGCGGTCTAAGGCTTGTACCTGCTCGGTCGGACCCAGACGGGTTTCCCCTGTCGGCGCGTTTACCATGATTTCGATCTCCTCCCTGTCTTGCGGCTCGCTAGTTGGGGATTTTTAGGTGCTTGACCTTTCTTTGCCCCTATATCGGCTTTTAGGTCGATCGTCCCCTAACTTCTATCTTAGGAAGGGTTTTGCGATCGGGCGTCGAACTTTAGGTGAATTTTAGATCCCCATCGAAAATTGAGGAGTTCGAGCGAGTGTTGAGTCCGCAATTGTATTAAAAATCACTCAATTTTTGATTTATATGGGAATCGAAGCGTCATACAAAAGTTCGATATCCCGCTCCCGGGAAACAGAAAATCACTTAAAAACGGGCTCTCGACTCAAAGGAAGTTCTACCCGCTTGTTCGAAATCCCGTTTGTTTAATCAGCCCTCACGCCCGTCATACGAAAGTTCGAAATCCCGTTTGTTTAATCAGCCCTCACGCCCGAACCAGAAAATCAGCTAAAAACGGGTTCTCGACTCAAAGGAAGTTGTACCCGGTGTGCGAGCTCCCGAGTCAGGTCAAACTATCGACAATCAGAGACAGCGAACATTCATTGCACATTACAAAGATGGAAGATTGCAGATTTCATAGGGCAGTGTCACTTCAGGAAGTAAATCTGTAATCCAAGGGTTAAAGGCATCATTTAGTAACAGCTTTCCTCCCAGCCTCTGAAGCACTGTACTGTCACCGTTGAGCAGCACTGCATCTTCTGAACTCTGGCGCAGCAATTCTATGGTTACTCGGATCGTAATCCGATCGGCTTTTTCAAAATCTGCATCCCAATTGAGTCTGAACCAAATAGTTATATTCGGTACAAATCCAAACTCTTCTTCAATAATAGATTTAAATTCTATCCCATGATTCGATCCTACTAACATTCCTGAACCAAATAAACAGGGCCCATTAGGTTCATCAACCCACTCTAATTCAAATCCTTGAGACACCATCTGTAAAGCCTGTAACGGTTCGATGATAGTTGCCAAATACAACTGATACTCTGCCGACATTTTATCTCCTACAATCTATGGTTTTATGGGAAAAAATCGAGTATGGTTCCACCTCTTACAATAATTATCTCTTCGATCTCTGTTTGGGGATATTGCGTAAGATTCGCCTGTATATCTGCAAGTGAAACTTGAGTATCATCCAGATTAAGTATAAACCTGTCAGATTGACCGCTTACAACTTTTTGTTTCAATGTTGCTATAATCCTACTGGGGCTTGAGGTAGTTGGCGCGTAGCAGTCAAAAATTCTGGCTTCGATTTTGTAATCCGGATTTCTTGAACCACTAACTATCGAATTTTGCTCCACATTGTAGCCCGCTTTAGATAATATCTCAGCAGATTCATTTTCTCGCGCTATCCCTCGGATGTTCTCTGCAGTAGATTTTGCTGGTGTTTTTGTTTTCGAGCCACTACGCTGTCTGTTGGGATCTGGCTTTAGAGAAGGTGTCGTTCTGTCTGGGTTTGGAACAGAAGGAGAACCATCGCTGTTCCCAGAAGTCATCTGAAGGACTTGACCTACAAGACTGAGAATATCTCTGGCACTAGCTGCCGTCATATTGCCAGCCGCTATCAATGCTGCTGCCTGTGCGGGCGCTGCTATTAAAGCACTGCCACCACTACCTCCAATAGTCAGTCCGATTAACAAAATTCCTAGTATTCCTGCTAGAAAATTTAATCCGTTGGCAACGGCTCTTCCAACCTGAAAACTCAGATTATTCCGGTAATATGCCTCAATTTCAGCATGGGATTTTGCCCCTGGTGGGTACAATAGGTCAGCTACATCCTTAAGGATACCGACACCATTTATGAGAGCGTGGTAAATGAATCCTTTGAGAAAATCTATGACAGCCTGTTTTCCCCGTGCCATTACTCTACGAAATTCGCGAAGAAATTTCTGCATTTTGTCCTGATTTGGTGAACCACCACCACCAGAACCACCAGACGGATTATTAGCTAAATCATCATTCCCACTCCCGCCTGAAAGCCAATCAGAACCACTACTACCAAAAACCTCTTTAAACTGAGGCTCTTTAATCTGAATAAAAGTCGGTGCCCAAATATCATCACTCGGCTTCGGAAGCTTCACCAAATCCACAGGCACATCCCCCTTCGGAGCCTTATTCAACCGCGGCGCATCCCCAAATGAAGGCACATCATTAACCTGCGGAGTGGTTTTCTTCGGGTCAAATCCTCCCCTTTTTGACTCAGACTCACTCGGCAAATACTTGCCATCT